>CAZSON010000342.1:0-3211 GCA_964608375.1 uncultured Desulfobacter sp.
CCCGCTAACCGACTATCCTTATTATGGCCTCTTTCTCCTGCATGTATGATCGATAGGCGGTTATAATATCTCTATAGGGGATTTTTAATTTAAGGCGTTTCTTGTTGAGTTTGGCGATCTTGTATGCCCGTGCATAGGAGCGGTACATTTCCTTTGCGGCAAATAAAAAACTGTGGTCGTCATCGTAGATGTGTATCGGCTCGGACCAGCAACCGTTCAGCTCACAGATTTTTACCCCCTTGCCGGTCTTCAGTGAATCCTTATTTTTTATTTTCAGGTCAAATCGACCAAAGTAAAACTCACGTTCCGCTGAACACATCTCATTCATCCACGCTTCCATTTCAGGGGTAATTTCATGGTTTCGATCTTTAAACACACACCCATAGGTGTGGCTGGCCTGAACAAGTATTGGATACTTTTCGCCCGACTTTGGTATATAATCAAGATTTCTGGCATGGGTGACCAGGTTGTTTTTATTATATTTTATGTTCGGATTAAGTTTAATTAAATCATTTACGGTTTTACCGCCGTCCCCGATAACAAAAGGAATAAGCTTTTGGCTTAAGGAGACAACGTTCCCTTTTTCTTCGTTTGGAAACTTGCAGAAGAAAATAGCGTATTCAAGGGGAAAATCACAATACTCCTGGAGCATATAATCGCATGGCATTATTTGCAAAATTTCATCTAAATTTTTAATGGAGTCAATCCTTATCACACCTATACCGACCACGCCGCGGTCCGGTTTTGCAATGACCGGTAAAGGGGTCTTTTCAATAAATGATAGGGCAATGGCTTTTCTTTTATCCAAGGATAGTTTTTGAGGAATAAGGACCTGGGGTAAATACTGATCTGTTGTTTTAAAATGATCCAGAACTTCTAGTTTGGATGCGGCAGATAAACCACCCAATGGAAAGGTAGGGTTGGCCAGTACAATATGGAAGGGACTGAGACCTTTTGAAAAGGCCAGAGCAGTGCTCATCAGATGAATCCCAATATATAGATATCGGCTTTTTAAGTAGTGCCATCTATACATTAGAGGTTCCCTTTAGTTTAATTTGCTTTATTGAGTTAACAAGATAATTTAGCAAAATCCTCATTAATTCCCAAGGGGAAATGGTCTGATGCCGTTTTTGAATTTCAGAAAGCATGGCAAAATTGAAAAGCGCTAAACCAAAAATAGTCGATGCGGTAAGAATAATATTGGGTGTGCCTGTTAATATGTGGATTGATGTTCCTACGGTTGTCGTTAGAAGACTGGGCAAAACGATAGACAATTTGCGGCTCCTGACGTAAAGAAATTCAAAAAAACTGGTATTGATTCCGATCATCAGAAAGGAAATAAGTGATTGCCGGATGCCGGCTGAAATTCCTTCAGTAAAGCCGGCGCTCACATTTGCTAAAAACACATAAAACGCCATTTTTGCGGCACCTAAAAAGGCATGCGAGAAGTTGAAGGAATAAAGAACTTTCCTTAAAATCGGAAAAAACCTTCTCAACCGGTTATGGTATTCTTCAATGGCCAAAGGAAAGGCCTTGAGTTGTTGGTCAAACGCATCCTCCCATTTGAGCTTTAAAGCGGTGATCCGGGCTTGATGAGACATTTTTTCTCTAAGTTCCGGATCTTTTAGTTTATTGACCGCCAGTTCAAAATCTTCTGCATTTGAAACCAAAAAACCGTTTAGGCCGTTATCGACCCTGTCTTCCACCCCTGCATCTTTGTACGCGACAACCGGAAGACCACAGCTCAGGGCTTCGGAAACAACATTTGCATAGGCATCTGTTTTTGATGGAAAAATAAAGATGTCCGCAGCACTATATTCTCCCAAGAGTTTTTCATCCTTAAGATTCCCTTTGAACCGGGCAAAGGGAAGCAATTTCATGATTCGTTTTAAATCACTCCCCTCTCCGACGATGGTGAGGCTAAGGTCATTGTGTTTGCCAAGGAATGAGAGCTTTTCAAGATTTTTTTCCGGTGAAATTCTTCCCACATAGACGAGTCTCAGTTTTGAGCTACTTTTTTTTATAGGCCGAAAAAATTCGGAATCGACCCCCCTGCCAACCACCTTGATTTTCTTGTGTATAAATTTTTGTTCCAGGGAGGTTTTAACTTTATAGGTGGGAGCAAGAATGATCTCCGATGCACTGTATACGAGCCAGGTCCATGCTGATACAAAAGCATAAAAAAATTTCGTAATAAACCGATGAAATGGAAAATGATTAAACTTTTCATTGGACCACGATGGAACATACTCGGGCAGGAGCGTATGATAAAATCCGATTACCGGAATGTTCAGGCGTTTGGCAATAAGCGCTGCTGAAAAGCAGAACGGATGTGCAGAAGATATCTGAACACAATCATACTTTTCTCTTTTGAATACCTTGTGAAAAACCCACATCCGTTTTAAGTAGAAGAAAGGGTTGAGCGACAGAAACGTTTTCGGCAGGGGTTGAAAGGATGCTTTTACTCGAGTAAAAAAGAAACCGACAGATTTTTTCCGGAACTGTTTATCAATCTTGTCATCCTGCAAAAAAATGTCGAGTTTATGGTTGGATGATCCGATATATTTACAAAATCTGTTGTAATAGTTGGTCATTCCATCGACTTTTTTCAAAATGTTGCTGTGAATAACGATCGCAACTTTCATTTAAAGACCCCGTAATTTCTTTAGGGTAAATAAAATGGAGATATAACAAAGTAATCATGCTACAATTACGGAAATAATATAACAATCTAAAAAGAGAATTCAATATAGATAAACAGATTGATCAGATTCGAGGTGTAATTAATGCCCCAAATTAAGCCGGATCATAGGATTCGGATTTTTTACGGCTGGTATGTTTTGGCCGCTTCTTTTGTGACGCTCTTTTTGACCTCGGGTGTTCGATATTCAATCGGTGTGGTGTTTAAACCATTGATGGCGGATTTTGGCTGGAACCGGGGATTAATTTCCCTTGCATTTTTTCTCAATATGACGTGTTACGCATTCTCTATCATCCTGGCGGGCAAGTATTATGATCGCTACGGTCCCAAATGGGTGATTATCATATCAAATGTTTTGCTTTCCATAGGGTTTATGGGCCTCGCATTTATTGACTCCTTCTGGCAATTTCTTATTTTTTACGGAATTGTGGCCGCATTGGGCATGGGCGGGACTACTATCCCTCTGTTTGCGGCCTTGATGACCAAATGGTTCGAAAAAAGACGCGGTTT
>CAZSON010000343.1:0-3202 GCA_964608375.1 uncultured Desulfobacter sp.
CAAGACTGAGTAAATGATAAAAAAGACAAAAGTGAACGGAACAACCGCAAAAAAAAGGATCAGGGAGTGGATTGATACCGCGCTTCAACACACCCATAATCATTATTTTTGCTTTCTACCGGGGAACATCTCCCGGCTAACATCATATCTCTTCAAAGTTTTTTTTTCCGGTATTATCATTCACAAAAACCAGATCTCGATTCTTCAAAATCTCCCGAAGGATGGCATTTATATATATGCGGCCAAATATAAAAGTTATTTTGATTTTCTTTTCAGCTACACCAGGTATCAGCAGGAATCCTTGCCATTTCCCGAAATTGGATTTGATTTTAAGTCCGTCTTTCTTCAACCGGTCGATCGTATAATTAAAATTTTTTTGGCCGGGTTAGATTCCTTCACTCAAAACCGCTCTCTACCCGATCCATATAAGAAAGATTATTTCCAAGAAGAATTGTTAAATGGCCGATCTGCCTTCCTGACATTGGTGGAAAAGAAAGGATTTTACAGACGTTTTGTCAAGGCAAAAAGTGATCCGCTCAACTATCTTATTGCAATGCAAAAATCGATCAAGCAGCCTGTTTTTATCATCCCTCAGTTGATATTTTTTGGGAAAAAGCCCCGCCGGTCCAACCCAAGGATATCAGATATTCTGTTCGGCACAGAAGAAAAGCCCGGAAAGATAAGGCGAATTGTAACACTGTTTAAGAATCCGGGAAAGGTTTTTGTGGAAATTTCAGAACCATTGGATTTGAAACAATTTTTAAGCTCACCCCAAAACCGGGACCTGCCGGTTGAATATCAATCCCTTGCATTGCGCGAGAGACTTTTGGATCAAATAAATCGTCATCGACAGAGTATCACAGGACCTATTTTAAAATCCCGTGAAGAACTCGAAGGGACGGTTCTGACCAATAATCAGCTGCAACAGGATATGGCCCGGTATGCAAAAACGCATAATATCTCCCTTTACAAAGTTCATAAAATGTCCGCTGCTTATTTAAATGAAATAACCGCTAAATATAATTTAGCGGTTATAAAAATATTCAAAACCGTGATTGATCTGTTTTTAAACATCATGTTCGAAGGAGTCACCTTCAGCAGCGCCATGTTGAATCGAATCAAACACCTTTCTCAACAAGGTCCTTTAATCTTCATTCCCTGCCACAAAAGCCATATCGATTACCTGACTTTGTCTCTTATCTTGTTTAAAAATAACATGCCTGTTCCGCATATCGCAGCGGGAAAAAATTTGTCCTTCTGGCCTATGGGGCCGTTATTCAGGGCAGGTGGCGCTTTTTTTATCAGAAGGTCGTTTAAAGGCGCGGCCCTTTATTCCAAAGTTTTTTCTGCCTATATTCAAATGCTCCTTAGAGAGAGATTTAACATTGAATTTTTTATTGAAGGCGGCAGAAGTCGAACCGGGAAGCTGGCGCTCCCCAAATTGGGATTTCTTTCCATTCTGCTCAACGCATACAAAAAAGGTGCCTGTGAGGATATGATATTTATTCCGACCTTTATCGGGTACGACAGGGTCGTGGAAGAGAGCTCATATCTCAATGAAATAGAAGGCGGGCAAAAGAATCCTGAAAACCTTCTTCAGGTGATAAAAGCGAGAAAATTTCTCAAAAAAAGGTATGGAAAAATTTACATCAAATTTCATCAACCGATATCAATCAGGGAGATCTTTCAGCAAAGCGGTATGCATGCGGAAAAGTTATCTCCAAAAGAGACGAACAGATTGTGCCGAAACTTAGGGCACCGAATTGTCAATTCCATCGACAGCGTTTCGGTGGTTACCCCGCACGCCATAGTCGCCAGTGCCGTCCTGAACTGTTCGAAAAAAAGGTTTTCATACGATTATCTGATGTTTCAGATAGAAACTTATATGACTTATCTCTCATCTCAAAATGCCTCCCTGGCAGATTCCCTTGTTTTTGACAGCACACACGCTATTGAGCATGCACTTCAATCTTATGTACAAAGAAAATTTGTTGAAATGATTTCAGACACGAACGATGATCCATCGCCAAATAAACACTATAAGATAAAAGAAAACGGGCGCCCAAATCTCGAATATTACAAAAACAACTGCGTGGCTTTATTTATCCCTGCGGCTTTTACCTCACTTGCAATCCTCAAAATCGATTCGTTTCAATTCTCGGTTTCTGACCTTTATGATAGTTATGTTTTTCTCCAGGAATTTTTTAAAAACGAATTCGCTTACAATATGGAGCAGACTGTCCAATACATGGTGCAAAAAAATATCAAGGCATTTGTTGACGATGCCGTGCTTACAGCCCATCCGACCTTGCCCGATACATATGATCTTACGGCGGTAGGCCTTAAAAAATTGAAATTATTTTCCGGCTTTATGAAAACCTATTTTGAATCATACGTTGTTGTCATAGACTTTTTTAAACAAGATCCCCTTGGCGCGGTTCAACCAAAGGAACGGTTGAAAAGGATTTTAGCTAGGGGAAATCGAATGTATAAAAGGCATGAGATTGAACGAAAGGAATCGCTTTCGAAAATATATTATCAAAACGCGCTCGATTATTTTATTTCAAAGGGAATCAAAGGCGCTGAAGATGGAGAAAAGATTGAGTTTTATGTGAATACCATGAAACAGTATATCAACCATTTAAGTTCTTAAATCATCTTGAGATAAAGGCAGCCGACCGATCTTCACCCCTTCGGTTGTCCTTTAAAAAAAGTGTCATAAAGAAAAAAGGAGAAGTATTATGCGTCACAAATTTGTAGCCCAACGTGATGACAGCTTACTTTTATTAATCGATATTCAGCAGGCGATGCAAAAAGCTGTGCGCCAATGGGAACAGACCGTTCACAGGATAAACCAGTTGATTCAATCGGCTACGTTATTGGGTATTCCGATTCTAGTCACTGAACAGTATAAAAAAGGACTTGGCGGGACCTCCGATGAAATAGCAGGGAAATTAAAGGATACGATCTATTTTCAAAAAGAACATTTTAGCGCCTGTCTGGAAGATGACTTTGTAAAATCAGTGCGTCAATTTGGCCGTCGCCAAATTGTAATCGCGGGGATGGAAACACATGTATGCGTGTTGCAGACCGGGCTTGATCTTATCGGAACAGGTTACCAGGTGCATCTGGTCAAAAACGCCGTGACCTCTAGATTTCAAGAAGATTGGCAAACGGCTATAGACCTATTCAGAGATGCCGG
>CAZSON010000344.1:0-3198 GCA_964608375.1 uncultured Desulfobacter sp.
CTTTGTCAGAGCTTCCAGCTCCATGTTGCAGTACGGTCACCATCGTCCGCGATAAAAGCCGAGTACTACCGTGCCTTTTTGCAGCTGTTCACTCAGCACAACATCTTTTCCATCCACATTTTTTAATTCAAAATCAGGCGCCTTCTGGCCGATTTTGACCGTCTGATCCATGATGGCCGAGTTACTGAGATCTTCTGTAGCCCGTTTCATGATTGAAAGCGCTTCTGCAGGGACCTTTTTCAAAAACCCTTTTTTGTATGCATCCAGTTTTTCCTGTAGTTTCATCGTTCACCCCCTTAATTTTAATGGTTAGTTGAATTATCTGTGATATCGATTCATCCGGAGAGCTCTTTTACCCGATTTCCGGATCCCTTGTACTAGAGATATGGTGAATTTTCCGATTAATCCAAGGTAAACATATTATAACAAGATGCAATGGCCCCCTATTATACTATTCAATTTCATTTTTATATTTTCGATACAATCCCCGAAATTGATTATACGTCAGCCCCAAAGACCGGGCTGCCTTTTTTTGATTATATTTAGCCGTGTTGAGCGCTTTTCTTAAAAGATAAACCGACAACGATTTAACGGCATCATTAAAAGTCATATTCAGGATGTCATCGATTAAAGGCCCTTTAATTTTTTTCGGTTCCCTCGGCGGTTCCCGGATCCGATTTTCTGTGATCCGGGTGTTAAAGGGATCAAAGATGATATTTGAAATATCGGTCGAATCTGACCGGTATACCGCACGTTCCACCACATTTTTCAATTCCCGTACATTTCCGGGCCAGGGGTGACCTTCAAGGGCTTGCATGGCCTCATCGCTAAATACCGGAATATCTTCGCGTCCCAATTCAAATGCCATTCGGGCTGCAAAGTGATTGGTCAGCAAGGGGATATCCCCATGACGTTCTTTGAGGGAGGGTAATAAAAGAACGTCAAAGCAGAGGCGATCGAGCAGATCCTGCTTGAATTGGCCGCTCCTGGCCATGGCCGCCAAATCAGCGTTGGTAGCGGCAATAATCCGCACGTCCACTTCGATAGGTTCAGGGCTCCCAACCGGCTCTAATGTTCCGTATTCCACCACGCGAAGGATCTTTTCCTGGACTTCCATCGGCGTATTCCCGATTTCATCCAGGAAAAGAGTCCCCTCATTTGCTGACTCAAACCTCCCTGATCGGCGGCGGTCCGCCCCGGTAAACGCCCCTTTTTCGTATCCGAACAATTCCGATTCGATAAGGGAGGGACTGAGGGCTGAACAGTTCAGGGCCACAAAAGGGCCCTGCCACCGGGGTGATAAAAAATGGAGTCTTGCAGCGGCAAGCTCCTTTCCGGTTCCCCTTTCACCCAGGATCAAAACAGGCCGGTTAATCGGTGCTACCTTGGAAAGCTGTTCCTGAAATTCAAGGAACTTTTCCGACTGGCCCAACGCTTCCCCCTTGCTCGAAACAGGGTTCGATCGGGCGATTTGGCTATACGGTCGATATGATTTATTCATGGCAATTATTATTATTATATATTCTTTTTCACCATTATTTATTTTATTTTACCACAGTTCATTTTTGATTGTCAAGCGAAAACCTATTGTATTTTTTGTCTTTTTTTAAAAAACAACACAGTGGCACACTTTATGCTGAATGCGAAATAGAAGATAAAAAAAATGGAGGTGATCATATGGGAATTTTTACACGTTTTAGAGATATCATTAATTCAAATCTAAATGCAATGCTCGACAAGGCTGAAGACCCGGAAAAACTCATTAAACTTATGATACGGGAAATTGAGGATACGTTGGTTGAGCTCAAAGCGTCGTGTGCAGGCGTTATGGCAAGCCGCCGAAAGGTTCAACGCCAGCTGGAAGCGGTTCAATCACGTGCCGAATATTGGAATAAAAATGCAGAACTCGCTGTCCGAAAAAGTCGCGATGATTTAGCCCGTGAAGCCCTGGTTGAAAAGCGGCGGTGTGTGGAAAAAATCGAACGTCTCGAGGAGGAACACCTGGAATTTAATAATCTAATTGAGCAGTACCAAAAGGATATCGAACAACTTGAGGATAGGCTCCACACGGCGCGGGAAAAACAACGCATGCTGGTACAAAGGCATATTCTTGCGCGAAGAAAAAAACGGGCCAGGGAGGAAATCCGACAAGTGGACGGGTTCGAAGCTATTGCGAAATTCGAACAACTTGAAAACCGTATTGAGCGGATGGAAGCTGAGGCCGATTTGGTAAATTTAGGCCATAAGCCGGTTTTAGATAATGAATTCGACAATCTTTCGGTTACCGAAGAAATCGAGAAAGAATTGCAAAATCTTAAGTCAACCCTTGAAAAAAAGACCGGTTCAGCATAGTTAAATTCCGAGTACTGAATTCGATGTCTGTTAGGGCAAAATATTTCTGAAAGCGAAACAGATGACAGGCAGGTTTTTCCGGACCGGGGTTTAAAACAATATTACGGAGTTATTAAAAATGCATGGAATACTGATTCTGTCCATTATTTTTGGAGCAAGCGTTCTGGGTTTAACCATCATCGGCAGTACTATTCTTATTGCCATTAAAATAATCAAAGGGGGAATATCGCATGCCGGGCAAAAATTGCAATCCGAGGAGGCCCGCATGATTCAGGAAATCTATAAAGGTCTTTCTCTTATGGAAGAACGGGTAGAGTCGCTTGAAACCCTCATAGTGGACCATAACAGAAAGGATCGAACATGAGAAAAAGATTTGAAAGCATTTTACACAACGGTGTATATCGCTCCCGCAATGGTATCATATTGGGCGTATGTCGCGGGATCGCCGAATATTTTGACTTTTCGGTTTTTTGGGTCAGGACTATCACCCTTTTGGCTTTCCTCTTTAGCGGGTTTTGGCCTGTTGCGGTGCTCTATTTCGTTGCCGCCTTATTAATGAAGCCCGAGCCGGTCATCCCCATCGGCACCAGTGAGGAACAGGAGTTTTATGACAGCTATGTTCATTCCCGCAAAGGAGCGGCAGATCGATTAAAGCGACGTTATCGAAATCTGGAAGCTCGGATTCAGCGACTTGAAGAAACGGTAACCACACGGGAATTTGACTGGGAGCATCGAATAAATACATAGTATCGTGTTTCAGAAAATAGTTTTTGAACCGGATAGAGGTTTGTAAATTAACCGTTTAATTCTTTGTAAATTCGTAACCGTTCACAGTTGTCGGTTCAC
>CAZSON010000345.1:0-3182 GCA_964608375.1 uncultured Desulfobacter sp.
CTATCCTTCCAGAACATGTTTAACCAGATGACCCAGTTCAGGGAAAATTAGAGCCTTGCACGCAAGTTTACATGCCTTAAGGCTTCCCGGCATGCAAAAGAGCACGGTTTTCCCTACAACCCCCGCAGTGGCGCGTGATAACAGGGCGGCCGAATCTATTTCTTCAAAGCTGAGATAGTTAAAAAGGGAACCGAATGCCGTCAGTTCCTTATCGAATAACGGACGAACCGCTTCGATGGTGACATCTTTGTCGCTGATACCGGTACCGCCGGTCAGCAGCAAAACCTGGACATCGTGTTGCTGCATGCTATCATATACCGTTTGGGTTATGGCCCCGATTTCATCCGGGACCACCTGATGAAACACAACTTCATGTCCTTCTTTTTTCGCCCGTTTGCTGATCCAGTGACCACTCTGGTCATCTTTCAGGCTTCGAGTAGTTGAAACCGATATGATGCCGACTTTAACCTTCTTGGGCGCACTTTTTTTGTGTTCTTTTGTACCCATTTATCTCTTTCCGTTCTACAGCAGTTCGACCGTATCCTGACGGCCGGTTTCGATAAGTTTTCCCGCATAATCCAGCCTCAATCAAAAAGGCACGCCGATCCTTATCCGGCCTTAATGGGAAGGGTCTAAAGGGGGGGTGAAATTGTCTTGATTTTACCCGATATTGTTTTTATAGTAAAGCGCAATTTTTGATGAACTCGTAAAAAGACCATATTGTTTTGAAATGAAATATCAATGCAGCGGCGTGATATTGGCTGGGGGGGAAAACAGCCGATTATCAGGGCGAAATAAAGCGTTCATAAAAATCAAAGGCAAACGTATTCTGGATCGGATATGCGATATTTTTAAAGAACTGTTTCAGGAGATTGTGGTGGTGACAAAGGATCCCCTGCCGTATATTCAGGAGAATCTTGAGATCGCCGCTGATCTTTTTACGATTCGAAGCTCCTTGACCGGAATCCATGCCGGGCTGTTCTATGCGACAACACCTTTTGTTTTTTTCACCGCCTGCGATACGCCTTTTTTAAAAAAGGAGCTGGTCGAAACAATGCTGAACCATATTGAACAGGGGACCGATGTCATTATCCCACAAACCGATAAAGGATTGGAGCCTCTTTGTGCGGTCTATTCAAAAAACTGTCTTCCTATTGCCGAGAGGTATCTTGTTCAAAATAAGCTCAAGATTTTACGGGTATTTCAAGGGGCCCGCGTTAAAAAGATTCCGGAAAAAGTTTTACGTTTAAATGATCCGAATCTCATCTCTTTTTTCAATGTCAATACACCGGAAGACCTTGCCAGGGCGGAAAAATTTATTATATAAAGGAAGATGACAAGAAAGATCGTTTAAAATGGGGATTGATATAGGTCCTTATTTTGTATTTAAGACCGAGGTAAAAACAAAGGGATATTCCATGGCTTCATTTACCCATATCGATAAAGAAGGCCACGTTAGGATGGTCGATGTAACTGAAAAAAAAACGTCCGTCCGTGTTGCGATAGCCAAAGGGATGATTTCGATGAATCCGGAAACCTTTGAACGGATTCAGAATAAAAGCGTAAAAAAAGGGAACGTGCTTGAGACTGCCAGAATTGCAGGTGTCCTGGCTGCAAAAAAAACGGCTGATCTTATCCCGATGTGCCACCCATTGAACATCACACACGTGTCGGTCGATTTTTTCATGGATGAGGCAAAAAAATCAATCCGGATTGAATCAGTTGTCCGCATTGTCGGCCAGACGGGCGTAGAAATGGAAGCTCTGACCGCGGTCACGGTGGCCGCTCTCACCATCTATGATATGTGCAAATCGTATGACCGCGGAATGTACATTTCCGATATTTTCCTCCTTAAAAAATCAGGTGGAAAAAGCGGAACATTCATAAGAGAAAAGACGGCCTAAAATTGCGCTGCATTATTAGACCCGATCGGTCTGTTTTATTTCGCAAAAGCATGAAAATAAGGATTTTTGCCGATCGAATCATTTTTATTATTTTATTGTTCCCTTTATTCTTTTTGAATTGTACGGCGCTCAAAAAAAATTCTTTTCCCATCAATAAATCTGTTCTGATAAAACTGCCCCCCTCAAGGTACCCTGATTTTATAGATGATATGAATTATGAGGGTCTGGAGCACGCTATCGGACAAAGCATTGCATACCTGAGCCGAATCTCCCATCGTAAAACCTTTTTATTTGGAAAAGAAGAGGTTAATGCGGTTCAAATGATCGACTCCCTTGAAAATTTTCTTCGATTTATACGGACAGCTCCCTCCACGAAAGAGCTGAAAAATTTTATTGCATCGAACTATTGGGTCTATAAGTCTGTTGGCGCTACCCACCCTGAACAGGTTTATTTTACTGGGTATTACGAACCGATCTTGGAGGGAAGGGCAGAGAAAAATAAAGATTACAAATTTCCTGTTTACCCTCGTCCGGAGGATTTAGTCACGATCGACCTCTCTTTGTTTTCAACCCGGTATAAGGGCGAAAAAATCACCGGAAGGTATATGGACCGGGCGGTTGTGCCCTATTGGGAACGGGAGGAAATCGAAAAGGAGGACCGACTCAAAGAAGTGGCGCCACCTTTGGCCTGGGTAAAGGACTCGGTGGATATATTTTTTCTTCAAATTCAGGGCTCCGGAAAAATTTACTTTGATAATAACACGCCGATTCATGTTCATTATGATACAACAAATGGCCGTCCTTATCGCAGCATAGGCAAGCTCCTAATAGATCAAGGGAAAATACCCCGCTCAGAGATGTCGATGCAAAAAATTCGTGCGTATTTAAAAAACCATCCGGAAGAGATCGAACCGATCCTAAATCACAATCCCAGCTATGTCTTTTTTAAACTCGAAAAAGAGGGACCTATCGGTTTTCTCGATGTAAAATTAACGCCGGGCAGATCGATCGCCTTGGACAGGCGGCTCTTTCCCCTATCAGCCCTGGCCTTTATTGAGACCCAGAAACCGTTGATCGACGGCGACGGCCGGATCCGAAAATGGTCTTCTTTTGGGCGGTTTGCACTGAATCAGGATACCGGAGGGGTCATCCGCGGTCCGGGCCGAGCGGATCTTTTCTGGGGAAGTGGCCCCTATGCAGAAATTGCCGCAGGGTATATGCAGCATATGGGCAAGCTCTATTTTCTCCTCCTGAAAACCAACCGCTGATCGGATAACC
>CAZSON010000346.1:0-3176 GCA_964608375.1 uncultured Desulfobacter sp.
TTTGAGAAGGAACAAAAATTGAATATTTCTGTCGTGCTGGATACTTTTTATCCACCCAAGCTGCAACCCAACGGGAAACAAGGCTTTCACTATCTGCCTTTTTAGTCGTACCTTTTAACCAGATGAACCACACTCAGTGCAACAAGAAAGGCAACCAGATAGATAATTGTGGAAAAATGATGATCAAAATCAAGGTCGCCAGCATTATGATTATAAATGGGAGGGTGCCTTGAAAGACTTCAAACAGGGTTGCATCTTCTACTACACCTTTGATCACGAAAAGGTTCAGTCCCACCGGCGGGGTAATTAAGGCAAATTCCATATTAATTGTCATTATTACTGCAAACCAAACAGGATCGATATTAAGTGCCACGAGTATGGGGAAGATTATTGGAAGTGTTATGATGGTGATCGATACCACCTCCAGGAAGTCTCCCAGAAAGATAAAAATGACACAGACCAGAACGATAAACTGCCAGGAAGAAACATTAAGTGTACTGAGATAAGTAATAAGCTTCTGGGGTAGCTGTAAGATAGTTACAATGTGACCGAAGAGCATGGCACCCACGATAATGATTAAAACCATAGCGGTAGTCCGCAGGGTTGCAAGGAGCACCGACATTAAATTCGAAATTTGAAGACGTCTGGAAACCAGAGCTGCGGCCAAACTGTAAACCACCCCGATTCCGGCTGCCTCCGTGGGTGTGAACCACCCCAGATAGATACCCCCGACGACCAGAGGGGGCAGTACCATGGCCCATCCGGCGCTTTTTGCCGCCGCTATTTTCTCCCGTCTATCAGCATGCCGGGTCCTGATGTAACCCTTTTTACGGGCGTGAATCACTGCATAACAAAGAAAAAAAAACGTGAGGATAAGACCGGGAATAATGCCGGCAATAAACAAGTCTCCCACCGAAACGTCTGTGAGTGCGCCGTATAGTATCATCGAAAGACTGGGTGGTATGAGAATCCCCAGTGTGCCACCGGCCGCTACCAGGCCAAAGGCAAAACGTCTATCATAGCCTATTTGCAGCATTTCAGGAACCGCTAGCATGCCCACCGTAGCCGCGGTCGCCACCGAGGAGCCGCTGATGGCCGAAAAACCGGCACAAAACAGGACGGTAGCAATGCCCAGTCCTCCGGGCCAATGACCCACTACGCTATAAATAAACCGATAAAGATCCTCGCTGATGCGTGAGTGGATAAGAATGTTTGCCATCAGAATAAATAGTGGAATGGCGATGAGCGTAAAACTGTTCAGGCTTTCGTAAACAATCATGGTAGCGCCGAAGAAAGCCCCTAAGCCGTCTAAAGCAAAAAGTCCGCCAAAGCCGACAATTCCCAAGGAAAACGCTACCGGCATACCAACCACAAGGCATATGGATACCAGTATGAAAATCAGGGCGGTCATGAAATTGTTTTCCCTTTGTTGCGCCCGGTGTTCAAATCTGAAGAAACTAGTTTCGAGATTGTGCTTATCTCTTCTAAAGCCAGCAGGGCAAAGCCAACAGGAATCGAACTCATCGGGTAATAAAGAGGTATGTAAAGGGCAGACAAAGTCAGCTCTTTCATTTGGTAGGCGCTGATACAGGAATAAACTCCCGCTGATGTGATGATAAGTGTAAAAACGAAAATCAAAATGTGAATACCGAGTTTTATAATCCGTTGTTTGCCAGGAGCAATCCTGACTATCACAACATCCACAAGCACATGCCCTCTGCTCCTCATGGTGTATGCTGAACCCAGAAAAACAGCCCACATCACAAGGTAGATGGAATAATCCATTACCCAAAGAGTAGGAGAATGAAAGACGTGGCGGCACACAACTTCATAAAATACGATCAATCCGACGATCAGCAGCAGGGTTCCGGCCAGCCGGGCGGCCCAGATGATCAATCGCTCCACAACATTGTCAAAATGGTGTTGGAACTGATGCGTAAACGAAATGATATTTTTATCAGGCACGGATGTTATCTCAATTCAGCTAAAATTGGTAATCAACCGGCAAATAAGGAGGGAACCCGACCTTTTGCCAACTTGCCAGCAAAAGACCGGGCACAATAAGGACTGTGGTTAGCTTATAATCCGAGAAGTTTCAAAATCTCATCTGCTTTAGTGCCCCCGGTACGCTTGCGCCAGGCCGCCAGACCTGCTTCACGGGCTTCAGGCCAAGGATTCCGGAGCGTATAGACTTGCATGGAATTTTTTGCTTTTTCAAGCGCTAAGGCATCTTCTTTTTCCGCGCGATTTAGGCTCATCTGACTCACTTCAGCAGCAGCTTCCGTAACTGCTTTTTGGATATCAGGCGGCAGCTTTTTCCAGAACTTAAGGTTCATAACCACCGGCCAGGGGGAGAAACTTCCATTGGTCATGGTCAAATATTTGCTGCTTTCATTCCACTTCCGTTTGACAATGGATTGGACACCTGAAACCACGCCATCAATCGTTTTGCGTTGGAGCGCCATATATACTTCGGAAGAAGACATTTTTACCGGAGCCGCCCCCATCGCTTTGACTGCCGCCACCGCTGTGGGCAAGTTACATCGTATTTTCAGCCCTTTGAAATCTTCTTTGTTTTTCAAAGGCTTTAAGCGGTTGGCAATTTCGAAACTGCGTCCATAGTAACCCACATAAAGCAATTTTGCATTAAAGTTCTCCATATCCCGGGCAATTGTATTTCCAAATGGGCCTACTATCGCCTTGTGGATATCCTCCATACTCTTAAAAACAAAAGGAACATCGAAAATATCTATGTAGGGAAGCTGACCGTTCCACGCCCCACTATACACAATGCCTATTTGCAGAGCACCATCCACAATGGCTTTAACAATTGAACGGCCCTTGTAAAGCTGTCCAGCGGGGTAGACTTCAATTTTAAAGCGTCCGGCCGTCTTTTGGGCGACTAGTTCGGAAAATTTATAGTCCGCCTCAGTCAAGTGAAAAGTCTTGGACAGCTGGCTGGCATAACGTGCCTTAAATTGCGCCTCTGCAGCCAAAGTTGGAATAACATGGTATAAAAAAACCGTTGCCAAAAATGTACAACCTATCAAAACCTTTATTAAACGATTCATCTCTTTGCCTCCCTTCGCAAACCATGACAATTGTTGATCTTTTTCTTGATGCCGCCGCAAGTTGTTTTAATTAAATATTGTATAAAATGATAAGCGCTCGTTTTG
>CAZSON010000347.1:0-3168 GCA_964608375.1 uncultured Desulfobacter sp.
TGGAATACATCAGGTTTTAGTAATGCAAAAAAAGCTGTGTTATAGGTAATAACTTAACTTTCAAAATATATCTGGCTGGAAAGAGCCGAAACTCCTTCAGGCCCAAGTTTACTCCATAGATTGATTATTCAGCCGACTCAATTTATGATATTCAAATAATCTAATGCTATATTGATAAAAGATGTTTTGCTAACTCTTCTGGGGCCGATAAAAATGGCGAGTGACTGGTATCCATAGAAATTACTTTTTCACACGGGAGGGCCTTGTACAATTTCTCCTGTAATGATGGACTGATAGCTTTGTCCCGTAAACAAGAGATATAAGCTCTGGAAACTCGCCCGAAATTTTTTTCAGTCGTACTCACCGGGGTAGCGAATGGCGCTGCTGCTTGAGGAACCAATCGGGATTTTGCAAACTCAACATCCTCATCAGAACAATCGGCATAGAAGACTTCTTTAAGCGCCTCTTCTCTTACAGTGGCATAACTCTGATCCTCAGACATAATCAGGTTTGGCAGGACCAAAGCCTCAGTATCCGGCTCGGCATGCTGCAATAAGAACTCGCCATTTTGTAACAAAAAGCCAGTCACATATATTAGCTTCTTAATTTTCTCCGGTCGATATTCAGCCGTCTGGGTAATCACTACTCCTCCCATACTATGCCCAACCAGATTAACCGGATCAGACTGTTCATCAAGAATTTGGCATACTCGATCAGTATAAGCCTGTAAAGTGATTTCGGCAATGGGTCTTTTGTCTTCACCATGTCCGGGTAAATCCGGTGCTACCACTTTATGGCCTTCCTTTTCTAAAAGCGGAATGACATTTTTCCAACACCAAGCTCCGTGCCAAGCTCCATGAATCAGCATATAAGTACTCATAATTCTCCTCCTTTCATAAAACTGCAGGTTTATACGGAAGTTGATAAAGAACAAATTGCTCTATATCACTATTACGGCAAGTATTTTTTTGTTGATATCGTAACAATTTATTGATTTTAAAAACCTGACAGATGTATGGAATGGATACATGCAGTTTTGAAGGTTTCTCTCTGTGGCATATATACATGGAAGGATATTCACAATCCAAAGTAGCTCGTAAATTAACTCTGCAATTTTGGGACAGACTTATATGTTGTTTGAGTAAATATTGGAGCTGTATTGATTCTTTTTGTTTTACTCTATCTGTGAAAACGGATATATCCCATAGCCTGGGGCTCCGAGGTATTCGTCATTTTTTTCCGGAGTCCCTTCTGGATTGTGGTAAACAACCCAACAATCCTTTAAGCCCTCATAAAGATTTTCCCATTGATCGCAGAGCATATTTTCTTCGATCCAACTCTTGCCGGTGTCAGCGTTGTCGCCATCGCGAATGGTCGCTTTCCCGTCCTGGCTGCGCTTGATCCACCATTGCTTCCCAGTTGCAAGAGTGAATCCAGTTACTTTCCGCCCGAAGAACAGTTCCATGATCTCCTCGCCGGTCAGCCGGTTCTCCGTGGAAATTTTATAAAATCCGGAAGGTTCTCCCTGAAAACCCGCCTTAATATAGCCCTCGGCCATACGCTCCATAACTTGAAGATCCTTAAAGGGAAAACGTGTCATAAGCAATCGCGCGTTTTTCATCGCAGCCGGCTTCCCTTTAGTGGCTTTATCAACCATGGCCCGGGCCTCCTGGTCGCGGCCGACTTGCGAATAGAGCATCACTAACATTAGATTAGCAAATCCGGATTTGGGGTTGTACTTAACGAATCTTTCCATGAAAGGTACAGCCTCTTCCCATCTCCCGCCAGCAGCCTCGCCGAGGCCGCGGATCGCTGGATATCACCACAGGCAGAAAGGATCGGCCCTGCGCATCTTTTCGGTAAAAGCAACCGCTTCATCCGGTCTGCCGGCGAAAATCAAATTAATGGCCATTAAGGCGTTGCTTCTGTATTCGTTGGGACCGAGGGCGATAGCCTTCATTCCATAGTCAAGAGCCTTTTCGTGCTGACGCTGGTATGAATACACCCGGGCAGCAATCCGATAAGCGATGTTTGTCGGATTTTTCATGGCCATCTGGAGATAATTAATACCCCGCATGTAGGCCAGTCGGGACGATATGCCCAGTTTCTTTTGAATCCCAAACGCAGATCCAAATATATATGTTTCCGCCAGGGCGGCATAGGCCCGGCTGTATTCGGGATCCAATTCGATGGCCTTCTCGAACCATGGAAGCGACTCGACGAACTTCTCGACATCATTGCGTAAACTATTAGAAATATTCGAGCCTTTCAAGAAAGCCTCGTAAGCTTCAATGTTATTCGTCTCTTTTTGGGTGAGGCGATCTTGTTCTTCTTCTGTCAATTTCACTGCCAGAGATGCAGCTATCTTCCGGGTGATTTTGTCCTGAAGGTTAAAGATGTCGCTGGTGTTGCCGTCATAGCGTTCTGCCCAAAGATGATGCCCGGTGGCAGCATCGATTAGTTGCGCGTTGATTCGCACATTATTGTTTGCCTTGCGGACGCTCCCTTCAAGCACGTAGCGCACAGCCAGCTCCTCTCCAATTTGCTGAATTTTTATAGACTTTCCTTTGTAGGTAAACGATGAGAGACGGGAGATGACCAGGAGATCAGGGATTTTTGACAGATCGGTAATCAAGTCTTCGCTGATGCCTTCACCAAAATAATCCTGCTCGGGGTCATTGCTCATGTTGTCAAATGGCAGGACAGCAATGGACATTTTTTCAGAGACTGCATCACTTGAAGGAGGAGAAGGTTGTAAGAAAACTTTCCAAATTGTAAGGCCCCCAGCAAATAAAACCAACACCACCGCCACAGATACAACAGCCAAACGCCATTGTTTTGGTTTTTCTTCGCCGATTATCTTCCCGGCATCCTCGGGGTCCGTCAACACACGATAAACTCTGACAGTTTCTGCAATGTTCTTCACAGAGTGTTCGCCCTGATATTCATAGCCAAACTTGAGCTTACTACGCACCTGGTTGTATACGGGTAGAGAAATGGACACCCCGCCTGGTTCGGCAAGAGTTTCAATGCGTGCGGCGATGTTGACACCATCACCATAAATTCGCTCTTCCTCCTCAATAACATCACCGATGTTGATGCCGATACGGAACCGCATCTTCCTATTTTCAGGTAATTCGTCATTGCGGACTTTGATCTCTTTTTGAA
>CAZSON010000348.1:0-3165 GCA_964608375.1 uncultured Desulfobacter sp.
TTGGCGCGGGCAACCATCCGTGCTCATCAAGGAGATATAACAGTAGAAAGCACTTTAGGCAAAGGAAGTATATTTACAATCACTCTTCCCCGTATATTTACCTCCAACTAGCGATGCATTCATATTGCCAATAGGTAAATAGTTTCTAGCCAGCTCTTTGTACGCCAAAACCTGTTCATTTTCCCAATCCTGACCATAACGTAATTCAGCCGCCATTAATTTTGCCGTTTCCGGAGCCATCTCCATACTGGCTTTAGCATCTAAAAGCAAAGCGCGTGTTCTGCGTGATAAAACATCTTCCACTGTGCGAGCCATTTCTTCCTGCACTGCCCAGATCACCTCTGCTTTGATAAAAGGTAGCCTTTCATGAAGCTTATCTCCAAGGAGGGGCCTTCTCGCAATCATTTTTTTTATCGCGATTTCATCTGAGCCATAATAGTGAAGTGCTCCATTGGGGTCGATATTTTTAAGCCAACCGTGAATCCGCAAATTCTTTGTGATACTTTGACGTTCCTCTAAACCGGCAATCAGGGCCGCCCGGTCGATGGCGTCTTCTGCCATCTTGCGATAGGTAGTCCATTTGCCGCCTGTAATGGTAATAAGCCCGCATTCCGAAACCAGAAGAAAATGGTCGCGTGAAATAGCAGCGCTTTCTTTGCTGCCTCCCGGGTTAACCAGTGGTCTGATTCCTGCGAATAGACTCAGAACATCATTTCGGGTGGGGTCTTTAGTCAGATATTTTGCCGCATGATTTAAAATAAAATCAATCTCCTCCTCAAAAGCACATGGCTCCAGTGTTGCTTTCTCAACCGCAGTTTCAGTGGTGCCCACAACAACCCTGTCATGCCAGGGAACAGCAAAGAGAACCCGGCCATCAGCGGTATGGGGAACCATAATCGCTGAATCGCCCGGCAGAAATTCCTTATTAAAAGTTAAGTGGACACCCTGGCTCATTGTGATGATTTTCTTTGCAGCAGGATTATCCATTTTCAAAATGGTATCGGTAAATATACCGGTGGCATTTATGACCACCCTGCCATTTAACTCATATTCTTTACCTGATTCCATATCTTTTGCCATGACGCCGCTTATCATGTTATTTGACTTTAAAAGACCGATTACTTTTATGTAATTGACAGGCGTGCTTCCAAGATCCACAGCGGTCTGCGCCAGGTTTATTGCCAGGCGCGAGTCATCAAATTGGCCGTCACAATACCTGACCCCACCGCGTAACCCTTTCGGTTCCAGTGTGGGGATTTTCGCCAGTGTTTCCTCTCTGGAAAGAATTCGGGAGGGACCCAGACCGAACTTTCCCGCCATCAGATCATATACTTTCATGCCCACACCGTAAAATGGACCGCTCCACCAGTCATAGGTTGGTACAATGAATGCCTGGTTGTGTACCAGATGCGGGGCGTTTTGTATAAGCATCCCTCTTTCATGAAGTGCTTCAAGAACTAGCGATATGTTCCCCTGTTGTAAATACCGGACGCCGCCGTGAATGAGCTTTGTGCTGCGGCTCGATGTTCCTTTTGAAAAATCATGCTGTTCCAACAATAAAGTTTTATACCCCCGAGAAGCGGCTTCAACCGCTGTTCCTAAACCGGTTGCCCCACCTCCGATAATGATAATGTCCCAGATGCCGGCAAAATTTTCAATTGTATCGATCATTTTATCCCGTTTCATAACAATCTCCTGGATTATGAAGATAAATTAGTCATTTTTTGTCGAAAAACAAATGATATGTTCTTTTCAGATTATTTTGACATTTGAGATTAAATTCGTTAGAGAGCAAATTACATCAAAAATTATAGCCGATATAAATTAAAGAGGGTATCTTGAAACTGAAAAACATTGACCTAAAAGGAGAAAATATGTGGCGAACCGGATTAATCATTTTTGTATTAACAACCGTTATTTTTCTGGGACATGGGCAGGCTTACTCGGACGATATTCTTGACGCAATCAACGAGGCTGTTGATGCATACAAAGATAAAGAATTTGTCGAAGCGGTAGAAGGCCTGGATTACGCTAAGCAGCTCATTCAACAACTTAGAAGCGATAAAATTTTAAAATTTTTGCCTGAACCGTTTTCGGGCTGGAAAGCAAAATCCGGAAAATCCCAAAACATGGGTATACTCGGCGGAATGACAGGCGTGCAAAAAGAGTACTGGCAACCCGGCAAGGGGAACACGGGCAGAAAGCGAATTACCATCAGTATCATGGGAGAGTCACCGATCATGCAGGGGATGATGGCAGCCTTCAACCCGATGTATGCGACCGCCGGTGGTGGGAGACTTCAGAAAATAAAGCGGAATAAAGCAGTGGTGAAGTATGATCCCGATCGGAGAAGTGGTGATATAAACGTATTGGTTAAAAAGCGATTTATTGTTTCAATCAAGGGTAGTTCTGTTGATGAAAAAGATCTGATGGATTATGCCAAAGCAGTCGATTACAAGGGGCTCAAAGAATTTTAAGGCTGTCATTTTCGATTTGGACGGAACATTGCTCGACACCCTGGAGGATCTTGCAGACTCGATGAATCGTGTCTTACAGGATAAGGGATTTCCTGCACACCCGACGGAAGCATTTCGTTATTTTGTCGGCGAAGGTGCGGCTATGCTGGTGTCACGCGCGCTGCCACCTGCGAGGCGGAACGATGAGCTGACGGCAGACTGCCTGGAGGCTTTCCGACATGAGTACGACTGCAACTGGAATGTGAAAACCAGGCCGTACAATGGCGTATCGGAACTACTGGATGATCTTACCGAAAAACAGATTGAGATGGCTGTGCTTACAAACAAGCCTCAGCATTTTGCTGAACTTTGCGTTCAGGAGTTCTTTTCAACCAAACAATTTGCGATGATACTGGGTCAAAGAGATGGAGTACCGATGAAACCCGACCCAGCAGGTGCTCTAGAGATAGCCGAGTGTTTGAATATTCCACCACAGGAGTTTCTCTATTTAGGCGATACCGGCATCGATATGAGAACTGCTGTTCAGGCTAACATGTTCCCGGTCGGCGCGATGTGGGGCTTTCGCTCAGAGAGAGAGTTGAGAGAATCCGGTGCAGTTGAGATCATCGGCCGGCCAACGGATCTGCTGAAATTTGTCAACTAGTTATCGAACAACGTCGTAACTTCTCAAAATATTATGGCGCTTTCA
>CAZSON010000349.1:0-3162 GCA_964608375.1 uncultured Desulfobacter sp.
CAGGTATTGCCGCCAATGCAAAATCTAGCGCATCTCGGACGGTTTTAAACGGTTTGTATCCTAAAATTTTAAAATCCTCTTCTGCAAGCCCTTGCGAAACAGCTAATATGGTTGCCTTTTCTCTGACCCGTGAGTTGGCGATGGCAAGATCAGCGGAAACCAGGTCTGCGGTTTCATCTTCCACTAGGGTTTTTCTTACCCGATCACATGCTCCGGAGTATGACATTTTCAACCATTCTCTGAATTTTGGGTGATTATGTTCGAGGCCTTCAGGGCAGGGTGCAACAAAAATGATAAATCCATCCTCCTTCACGGTGAAGTATGCAGATGTGATCCCTTTTTCGGCCTGCCAGTAATCGATATCAGCCGGATGCGAGCTGACAATCACTATATCGGCCATCTCCGGAACTCTTACTCCAAACGCTTTTTCAGCAATTTTTGCACCTCTCCTGTGTGCCTTGATAAAATCGCCCGCAACAATATCAATGACTTCATTTTTAAAATTCATGATCGTGTTGATAATAAAGCGCAATCCTACCCGCATTGCCACTTTTTCCATCCCCCATCGGCAGGGATTCTCAACAAATCCCAATGGAATTTTGTCCAAAAGAGCAGCGACTACATGAGTCGCGGCGGTTGTCGTGTAACCGCAAATCCCAGGTTGCACGATTTTGGCGCCACCGGAAAACCCGGCATCGCAATGAGGAACAATATTGCCCAATCCTATGATAAAATCAGCATTTATTGCCTTTTTGTTCACATGTATAGGGATCTCGCCGGTGTTTGTCTTGATCATTCCAAGATCGACGAGTGAAGCACGATCCCTGAAATCATGTTGACTGATTTTTATCGAAGAGGCAACAGTCTCTCCGACCTTTTCAATAAGCTCGGGTTCGGTCATGACGCGATGCGTCCCAGGTGCGGTCAATATTTCTAAAGTATCCAGACCGATTCCGCAGCCTTTTAGATAATCTATCAATACCGGCAAAATTTTCTTTACCGGCGTGTTTCTTGTGTTGTCCTCTATTAGTATGAGAGTTTTTTCACCTGGAGAAACCATCTCCCCCAGCGACTCACACCCTAAAGGGTGTCTAATCCTTTCCAGCAGTAATTCTTCCAGGTTATCCGTCGGTCGAATGTATTCCATGGCACCGTTAAAAATTATTCGATCCGGCACTTCCACCTCAAGTGTTTCATCTCCATAGGGCAGAGATATCATTTTTTTGTTATTTTGCCTGTTTCCCATATCTTTCATAAACAGCCCTTTCTTTCTTTAAGTTATACTCCATCGAATGCGTCGATTCCTCATTCATGCCAATAGATGAGCGATGTGAATGGCCTGCTGGGGCAGGCCGTTTTTGAGCATGATGTCGTTGAGCTGGACCAGGCACCCCGGACAGTCCGTTACCACCAGATCGGCCCCGCTGGCACGTATCCCGTCGGCCTTTTTCTGGGCGATTTGCTGGGACAGTCCATAGTGGGTGATGCTGAACGACCCGCCCATGCCGCAGCAGCGATCGGCATCGGGCATCTCAACGAACTCAACATTCGGCAATGCCTTAAGAATCCGGCGCGGTTGTTCCCAAATGCCCTGATACCGCCCCAGGTGACAGGGGTCGTGCCAGGTGATCCGCATGCCTTTGAATTCCGGCCGGACCTGAAAGGTTTGCCCGGGCATACCGAGTACGTCGATGATATATTCGTTGATGTCCTTGACCTTATCCCCCAGCCGATCCAACCGGTACTGGGTGGCGGCCGTATCGCCCAGATACGTTCGATATCCCTTCAAGGTGGCGCCGCAGGTGGCGCAACCGGTGAGCACCGTATCGCAGCTCTCAAAGACCCGGGCGGTCTCAAGAGCCATTTTGCGGGCGGTGACAAAATCACCGTTCAGCATCACCGCCGCGCCACAGCAGCCCTGATCATGAGGAAAGACGACCTCGATGCCCAGACGGTTGAGCAGGTGTACGCTGTCCAGCCCGTCCTGGGGGTACACGTAGTCCATGCCGCAGCCTGCAAAAAAGCAGACCCGGCCGCGAACAGGCACGCCCCTGGGAGGGTGGATAACGGAGGGCAGGCGATCTCGCAGAAAACGATTGGAAATCCTGGGGACGTTACGTCCCCGTCCCAGGCCGCGAGCAAATTCTGGCAGATGACGGATCATACCCGAACGATCGGATCTGGGCAGCACCCGCTGCATCCGAGCAACCAGGCGAAGCAGCCATCCGAAAAGTTTTCGCCTGGGCAGAATATAACGAAATACGATTCGTTCCAATAAAGGCAGCCCCTTGTTGTTGACATAATCGGCCCTGGCCGAGACAATTATTTTGTCAAGCTCCACACCCGAAGGGCAATTGACCGAACACGTCTTGCACAATAGGCAGGTCTGCAGTTTTTCCAGCAGATCGCCGTTCAGCTCGAGATTCCCCTTGAGCGTCTCCTGTACAAGGGTTACCTTGCCCCGAGAGACATTTCCCTCTTCACGGGTTTCGTGGTAGATGGGACAGTAATAGGTGCAGAACCCGCAACGAGTGCAGGCATCGACTTTGTCGCCGAGGTTTTTCAGATTTTTAAATTGGGTATTCATCTGCACTATTTATCTCAAGTTTCGCACCCCCCATGGAGCACAGTGCCGCATCCGGTGTGGGGTAAATAAAATTTTTTGGAAAAACTATGAAGCAGCCGTTGTTAACCGCTATCCATAAAGTAATCACCGTGCGCAGGCACGCGAAGGTCTGGTTTCTTTTATAATATCAGTTGCTCCTGGAATGCCAACTCTTAAAAGGTTTTGTGCCGTTGCCAAAGCAATCATCATCAATTTTTTCCATAAAAATTTCTTTTTACCCTATGCCTGATGCGACTTTCCTTAAAATATCAGGTGCGAAACTTGAGTATTTATCCAAACAAAATCGCATTGGGCAACTTACGATTTTTAAAAAGAATGCCCCGGTTTCAGAACGCCGTAAGGGTCGAACACCGCCTTGAGGCCCTGAAAGACTTTGTCGAGACCCGCCGGAGCCGGTCGATTGAATTTAGCCCGCTCAATCCCCAGGCAGGGGTAAGCCCTGGAAACATAACCACCCAGCGATAGAACGGTATCGCTTAAGTCGGCAAGAGCCCGGCAAGCTGCGTCAGTCCGGATCTGCTCCGGTGAGTCTGATA
>CAZSON010000350.1:0-3141 GCA_964608375.1 uncultured Desulfobacter sp.
TCTTTGCAAGTCAGATATTTGTAAATTTTCTCATATTGATCAATAGTTAGTTCAATATCATGGCTTTTAATCAGCTCCATACCGGCAGTGCCCATATCTTCCCGCAGTAAGCTGTCGGAAAAGACCGTTTGGATGCAATCGGCAACGCCGGCTTTGTCGCCGGGATCAAAAAGACATCCATTTATACCGGGCTGAACCAGTTCGGGAAGCGCCATGGCACGCACGCCGATTACAGGCAAACCAGAGGCCATGGCCTCCATCGTAACGATGCTCTGCAGCTCGGCGGTGCCCGCAATAATAAAACAATCCGCCATTGAATAGAGGCCGGGAAGATCTTCATCCGGTATGAAACCGGTAAAGGTGACATGCTCCTCAATGCCGAATATTCCGGCAAGTTGTTTTAAGTGTTTTTCTTCAGCCCCTCTGCCGGCGATAACAAGATGAACATCCACTGCATGGGCCACACGAGAAAATCCGCGTAAGATAAGGTCAATGTTCTTTTCTTTATCAAGCCGTCCGACCGTTAGTAGAATCTTTTTGTTTTCCGGCAGGTTATATCTTTTTTTTAAGGGCTCACCGCTTGCCGAAGGCTGAAACAGGCGCCTGTCGATACCACATGAAATGGCAAAAACCTCTTTTTGAAACCCGACCTGCCGAAGCAGGTTCGCAGCCGTTCGGGTCGGTGTCGTAACGATATCGATGGCATCGAAAACAGCTCGAAACTGCTTCCATCCCCATTTTTTCAGCCATTCAATTGCAAGCGGAGGCAGGTGGAAGTAATGAGAAAGGTTTTCCGGCATGAAGTGATTGGTCCCGACCGTTGGAAGCCCCATTTCCTTAGCCGCCTTTAAGACCGCCCTGCAAATGAAAAAGTGGCTCTGCACATGGACGATCTCCGGTGCATATCGGATAACGGCATTTTCTAACGACCAGCCCATCAGGAACGGCGGCGTAACCCGAAAATTGTTGTAAATAAACACCGGCACCGATCGAACCCCCAGAATCCGGGTCCCATGAACGTAAACCTCGTTTTGCAATGTTCGGGAAGGAGCAATAACCAGAACCTGATGCCCTCTGCGATGCAGATGAACCGCCAGGCGTTGTGCGAAATAGGAAGCACCGTTAACATGGGGGTAATAAGTATCTGCGGCAATTAGTATTTTCATGGCAACCTCATATGCTATCGAAAAACCGCTTTGAAACGGCTTTTAATAGAACATAAAGAATAATCACAAAAATCACGAGTGCGACCGTGATCATCGCCGTATAATCCAGGTAGTTTGCTATCTTTGTGTAGTTACGACCAAAATAAAAACCGATCAGAAGCAGCAGCAGGGTCTTGGGCAGGGTTGCCCCAAAATTGATCGCAAGGAATTGTCCATACGGGACCCTGGCCAAGCCGGCAGCCACCAGAACCGGCGCTCCGATCGCATGGGACCATTTCCCTATCAGAAGAGTCTTCGCTTTATGGTGGTAAAAGTATCTTTCAACCTTCCCAATACGCCTCTCCGTTACCCCTAATAAGCGCCCTAACCTTGTTAAAGTTAATCCTTTGCCCCAGCGACCGATTGTGTAGTATAGGCTGTCACCGGTTACATCACCAACGATCAATACCATGAATACGGCCGGACCGTTCAGGTGTCCGATTGAAACAAAAAATCCAGCGATGATGGTGATGATCGGGCCTTCAAACACCATGATGGGATATAAAACCAGATACTTGTAACAAACAATCCATTTAAATACCTCCCCTATCGGCATAACCACGGGTTTGTCCTCTCATATGCGATCAGCAGTTTATCACCCCATCATAATCCGTATGTTAAAAATAAACCCATCGATGAATAAAATTTGTCGGTGCCATGTGATATCTAACCGGCAGCACCCATATCCTTTCGCAAGATGTCATCTACAAAAACCTCTGCAATGCAGATGAACCGCCAGGCGTTGTGCAAAATAAGAAGCACTGTTGACATGCGGGTAGTAAGTGTCTTCGGCAATCAGTATTTTCATGACAACCTCACATAAAATAGCTGAAATGTCCTTGGATTTTTTATGCCCATGTCCCTGCAAAAAAAATGCACACAACCATGAGATCGGACAAAATAACTGTCAGATCCCAGTGCCGCTATTCCCTTTTCCTGCGTTGATAGTAAAACTCCAGGAGACCATCAAGGGCCAGGACAACGATGAAAATAAACATGAGTATGTATTTTACGTAAATCCTTCCCATGGTCCGGCCATAGAGTCCCGCAATGCTAAAATATCTCCTGAATCTTCCAAAGGGAACGGCCTTGTCAAGCTTTGCCACTTCAGTTCTTACTCCCTGATCAGTTACCTTCACCCGGACATAATGGTAAAAGGTGTGACCAGGTTCCTTGCCCACCAGCTCCGCACCGGCACCGCCGCTAATGATGGTATGCAAACCCCTCGTCGTCACATCGTAAAAGGCGTGGATATGTGAGGCAAAGAGCATGGTTACCTTATATTTCAGGAAGAGCTCTTCCATCCACCGGGCCGCATCAGGATCTTTCAGGCTATGGGCATAACGGAGCAATACACCGGGTTTGTCCCTCGGGTCCCAGAGCGGGACATGCATGAAGACAAAACGGTATTTGTAGTTCATTCCGTCTTTGAGTTCCTTTTTTAGCCACCCCTCCTGCTCATCACCGATGCCTGTTTCATTGCTGTCGTCCAGGAGGATAAATTTTGCATTCCCCAGTACAAACGCTTGATACATACGGCCAAAGATATGATAGTAAAGGTACATGCTGTCGAATGCGACGTCATGATTTCCGGGGAAGGTCAGGCTGGGGATCTCCAGATTACGCCGCTGTTCCAGGAAGGACTTGAACGTTTCCCTTTCAGGATAGAGCACCAGGTCGCCGCCGATGATTGCAAACTGAAGAGACGCATCTTTGTTCAGTTTGCGCACGATCTGGCGAAAGACGGGGCTGTTTTTTGGGTCCCCGAAAAAGGCAAAGGTGATCGGGCCTCCATTATACCGGGCGTTTATGGCATCCAGGGCGTGGCGGTTCAGATCGTGTTCCTCAATGGGAATGAGGTCACCGATTTCTATATATCCCCAAAAGCACAGAATGAGAACAATCAGGGCCAGGCGAAAGTACGTTCTCCTGTGGA
>CAZSON010000351.1:0-3138 GCA_964608375.1 uncultured Desulfobacter sp.
TGCATGCTTTTGGAAAGATTGGCGCGATTCGTCTTTAACAAAAGATGGTAGTGTTTCCCATCAACACATAGGCAAAAACATTTATCTCAAAACGATCGGACATCTCGCCAATTGATTTTAAAAACAATTGGCGATCTTGATCGTCATAAAAAATGTCCTTTTTTTCATTACCCCGGGACAAAATATGATACAACGCACCTTCAAATTCAATTCGCCATGCTCTGCCCATAGTGTCATATTGACAGCAAATTCTAACCTGTCAATATTTTATTCACTATTCAAGATGTGACACCTCATTCACTCGTCTTTATATGGCAGCGGCGCATCCACCGGCACGATATACCCCAGTTGGGTCCCGTCTGCCTCGGCCAGCGTATAGCCGTGACCCGAATACCAAAATAAAATGGCCTGGTCTTTCCGGCGGCCCGGCCCGGTAACCAGGCGGTTTAAAGCCGTATCGAGACGGTCCCAGTCCGGATCTTGCAAAAGATCCACCTGCCATCCCATATGCTTCAGGGCGCCGGCCACTTCCCGGGCATCATCTGCCGGGTTGGGCAGCTTCGGCCAGCCTTTTTGGTAATCCCCGACACCCACCACCAGCGCATGGTAGCCAGAGTAGAGCCGAATCTTCTTTGTAGCCCCTGACGGCATTTTGGTCTCTATGATAAGGCCTCTGGATTGGGAAAAAACATGAATGGAGGTGAGAAAGAAGCAGAAAATGATCATAAACAGAGAAATAATCAGGATTTTAGCCGGGTTGAAATCCATTCAGAACTCCCTCTGTTTAAGATTGGAAAGGCAGGAAAACAAAATATTGCAATCGTCTGTGATTCTGAAGTTCATAAAACAAGAGCTCCGAATTGTCAACAAATGACGTCTAATCTTCTGTTTCAATTGATGAAAAGAGAATCTGCAGCAACCTCGCATAGGATTTTTGCTCAATTGTCCTGTTAGACACTTTTGATAGAGAAAAAATCAGACTTTTTGGGCTTAACTTCGTTTGAAAGCAAAATTGCCATATAACGGACATGCTTGCTACCAGCCATGTCATTATGTGGTTATGCCTTGGTCATCATGGGCGTGAGTGCTCAGTCCATTACACCGTGGAAAGGGCGGAGTAATCTTGAGGCGGGTGGCAGTTGTTGTTCCAGCTCAGGAAACAATTGAGAAATGAATCCGCCTATATCTGTGGCGAACTGGCTTTCCAGAGAAATGGCAGATTTTTTTAAACGATCTCTCAACTGCCTTTTGCTGATCGATTTCACATCAAGATCCTGGGTAATCAGGTCCCAATATTCAAAGGCCATTTACTGATATTTTATCATCTTATTTTATCCTTTGCTGCCAAATCATCCACGCTCCACGGATCCAGCTTGATGATGAACCCTGCTTGAAAACCTTGTTTTGGTTCAATTGGCCGGTAGAGTTTCCAAAACATCATTCCTTCTGCAGGAAAAAACATCTGTGCATAGCCTCTTTGAGTTCCCGGCATAGCTGTAAAACGCTTAAAAGTGGCGTGATCCGGTACCTGAAGCGCCATTATTGTATCATAAAGCGTTTCTTTTCTGGTATTGATGAGTTTGATGGATAAAAGGACTTCCATTCCATGGTAAAAGATATCTTGATATAGCGGTTCTATTTTTATAGTTGCAGCCCGGTTACCCTCTGCAAGACCGTCCTTCGGCCTAAGAAAAGCAGACAACTTCCGGTTTATCAATTGATCAAGACCTCTTGACCCATCCAAAATCCTTCTCAGCCCTGAAAGTTCCTCTGAGGTAATTTCTACCATATCCCAAAGAAGGATCACTTCGCCTGTTTCATCAAAAAAACCATCTTTAAAACCAAGATCCTCAAGAAGCGCTATCAGTCCGGAATCATCCAAGCCGCTTAGAAGAGACTCATCTATCTCAGGACCTATCCCTGCCTGTTGAGTAACAGGCGATATTTTCTTTTCCTTCATAAGGATTGGAACCATAACTGTTTGCTTGGTTGTTTTGCTTTTTAACCGATCTTTTTTTTGTGTGAAAGTTTCCTTTTTGGCTTCTGAAGATGCAATGACCTTCTTACCGGTTTGAGACAGGATACGCTGTTTGTCTTGCGTAAATTGCAGGGTCTGATCTTGTTTTTTTGTTTGAACTGTCCGTTCTTGGTGTTTTGTGGAAATGTGTGCCACTTTATGTTTGGTTTCAAATGTGTCCTTATGTGAATTGAGTTCAATAGCATCCTCATGGGTTGTTGTTTTTAAATGGGATTTCTTTTCATGCTGGGCGATAGCGGTTCTCATTCGGGTAGTACGCAATTGTCCCTGCTCTGAGTGACTGGCGATTGATTCACCACCCTTAGCAATTCCCATTCGACCTTCCGCAGAAATCGATTCCATTTCCTGTTCTGTTTTTGAAATGGACAGACTTCCAGATCGTTCAATATATTCAATGGGCAGTGTTGATTTTGTTAGCCCCATTTTAAGTTGCAGCTCTGTTACTTCTATTTTGTTCTCCTTTAATGGCTGCTCAACTTTTAGCACAGTGGGTTTATCACAAAATCCTATCCCGTATTTCTCAGGGCTATCTGGAAACACCGCCATGGTTTCTCCTGGGTTGAGCTTAGGCAATCTATTTATCTGATCCAGATTAACCTGAGGTTTTAAGCACAGAACTACTTTGCCGTAAGGCGGATTTTCAAAATGCTCGATTCGCACTTCGTGCCGTGTCGTCACACACCCGGTTGAGATTATAAATAAAAGAAGAACCGGGCTTTGCCAAAAATTCCTGATCGATTTTCTTTTCATTGGATGCTTAAAAATAGTTCAGCAACGTCCTCGTCATCTTCGCTCTTGATCAAATATTTAGACACTGTCCCCTGCCTGGCACTTGCCAGAAGATCTTCGGGAATGCTGCAGTTGACACGGACAAATGAGGTGGATTCATTGGCATTTAGAGTTCTGATGAACCCCTTGTAGCTGTAACCGCCAATTTTCATTGTGAAAGGGTATTCTTTATGATTATACTCTATATAGCCAGATTTTTGTTTTTTAATATCATACACCTCAACTTCTCTAATAAAACTTTTTGCGGTTGTGCCCGCAATTTTCCACTCTGTAATTACAGGTATTTTCGAGAAATCAAGATACAAAAACGG
>CAZSON010000352.1:0-3136 GCA_964608375.1 uncultured Desulfobacter sp.
CCTTTTGGCGATATTCTCCGCGTTTTAAAAAAATATAACCTTGTGCCGGCTATCTTTTTTCTTAAATCCCGCAAGGATTGCGACCTTGCACTCAGCCGCTGTTCTGAAAATTTCAATTTGGATGAAACTCATAAAGCAAAACTGCGGCAAAGAATCGGAGAATTGGGAACAAGAAGTATTCATATCGCCAATCATCGACAGCGGTGGGAACTTGAGCATCTGGCAGTAGCCTCCCACCACAGCGGCCATCTGCCTGCGTGGAAACTGGTAATCGAAAGACTGATGACCGAAGGGCTTCTCGATGCGGTTTTTGCCACATCAACAGTTGCTGCAGGGGTCAATTTTCCGGCCAGATCGATAGTTTTTCTAAATTCCGACAAATTCGACGGCCGGGAATTTAAACCGTTTAACTCCACAGAATTTCACCAGATGACCGGAAGGGCAGGAAGGAGGGGGATGGACTATATCGGATTTGCCGTGGCAATTCCCGGCAAGTTTATGGATATTCATTTACTGACAAAACTTATCGATTCATCATCATCCGATATTGTCAGCCAGATTAAGATAAACTTTTCCATGGTCCTCAATCTGCTCCTGTCCCATTCACCGGATCAAATAAAAGACCTCCTCGAAAAATCTTTTGCAACATTTCAGATCATGAAGGGAAAGAAAAAGAGATTTTCGCATCCAGGAATAAAAATTGATAAAAAATATCTGTGGGAAGATTTTCAACGGCATCTGGATTTTCTGAAAAAAACCGGATTTGTTACCGATAAGGGAGAACTCACCGATGATGGTGCCTGGGCATCCCGGCTCAGGGTGGATCAGCCCCTCCTGATTGCCGAAGGATTCAGACGTCACATCTTTCCGTATACCGACCCGGCTCTGCTTGCGGCGATCATGGCCATATTTGTTTATGAAGGAAATTCAGACGACCGGTTTGACAAAAAAGAGATGCCCAAAACACTCTTAAACACGTTTCTAACGGTGGCAAAGGGGTTGGGATCTTTCTCCAAAAGCATGTCCGAACATCGATTTGAGAGCCATCCTTTTTTCATGCGGCCTGCGTTTGCAATTTACAGCTGGGCCACCGGCCAGCCATGGGAGAAAATCCTCTCTACCGTTGATATGCCGGAGGGGAATCTGGCCATGTTGATCCTCAGGACGGCAGACAACCTCCGACAAATTCGGGCGCTTCATCAAACTTTTCCCAAAACTTCTGACACAGCTAAAAAGTCAATCGATCTTCTTCTGCGCGATCCGGTCGTGATTGAAGATTCCCCCTAACCTGATCGGAAGTAGATACCCGGGTCCAGAGGGCACGGCACTGATTTCTCCCTGACAGGGAGAGTATCGCTTCTGCAGCAAAGAAGTGCCTAAAGTGAGCTTAAGTGATCTAAAGTGCCTAAAATTAGGGAATTTAATACCAGTGTAATCGGCCTTTCCTCCTCACTTTTTCCGGTCAGTTGTATGGGGCCCGGTCTTCGGTACGCATCTTTTCCCGGCGAAGCGGCCAGCCATTTTTCCCTCAGGGATTGAACAATCTTAAAGGCAGGTGTATTCATATCAACCACACTTTTTTTCAACACAAGCGCCAATTTCCCTTTTTTTTCTTCAAGGTGCATTAACGCCCCTATCGGTATCCCGATCGGTTCCCATTTGGAAAAATCCATTTCCAGATTCTTGATGGCTGCCATCTGTCCGGTCGCCCCATTGGCAATGAGACTAAAGACGGTCAGCCCGAGGTTGTAGGTATACATGCAATCGAAAGCGGTGGGGTCGCTCCCTCGACCATCATAGCCATAAAAATGAGACCGCGTCTTAAAATTCGGAATCGATTTTTTGTAAATCTTTTCAATCGCCGATGGAATTTTCTTTGCTTTCTGAACCGCCTTTCCCTCCACCAGGGCTTCTTTTAGGGTTTTCATCGAAATGATGGAAGGTTTCATCAAAAGAAACTCATCGCTATCATAGGCTTTAAACAGCAAAGGGCCGAAAACATCCGGATCCAGGCCCGCCTTTTCAAGCGTCTTTTTGTAATATCTACGATTTATCCCGATTTTATAGACGCCTTTTTCTCTTAAAATATTCAAATAGTCCTTAACCAGGCCCATCAGCACCTTATCTGTTTCGACCTGAGAAAATTGGAAATTTCCGTGGCTGTCTCTTTCTGTCAGAAGACCTTCCTGAAAAAAAGGAGGAATTTCGTTGAATAGATCGTCATCCCTTGTGCTCCAAATAGAAAAGGAGTTTTCTTTCCGGGATCTTCTGGCCAATCGTCGCAAATAGGTCAGCTTATCCTCCAGCCCGGAAAATTGCAGGTGAAAATCCTTGTCATGCGCTCTGTTATACTCTGCGATAATGGTATTAAATTTTATTATAAATATCTGGATCTCATTTATAAATTCCAAAACCCCTTCCGGAATAACAATGACACCGTAGTTTTTCCCCACCGCAGCCCTTTTGATAATGCCATTGCAGATCACACGGGAAAGATGCCGCAATGTCATGCCGTATGCATTATAATCTCGGGTTTTCGCCTTATTAATCCGATTTTCATCTACATAATCAGCAAGCTCCTCCCCTATTAATGTTATATTCGCATGGGTCTGCAAGGCAACTTCGAGCGCCAGATGGCTGGCGACCCTTCCCATGACTTTGCAGATATGCCAGTACTTGACATCGGAGCTGCAATCGGTGCACAAATTACCGATTTCATTTGAAAAAGCCCTCGCAGCCGTATGAAAGCCAAACGACATGGCGCATAGCACCTTGCCGGCGGCATCTTTAACCTGGATATCGCCATCGATGGTCTTTGGGACACCGATAACCTGGATTTTGTCATCAAACATCTCCTGGGCCAGAAATGCGGCGTTGGTATTTGAATCATCTCCTCCGACAATCACCAGAGCATCGAGCTGAAGCCGGTGGCACGTCGCTTTGGACAAAGCCACTTTATCCTCCGTATCAATTTTGGTTCGACCGGTCTTGATCATTGTAAACCCGCCTGAATTGCGATAAGAATCTACTAAACTTTTTTTAAGCTCTATATATTCATTTTCAAGCACACCGTCCGGCCCGTTGAGAAAACCAAAAATTCTCGTTTTTGGATTCGCTTTTTTTGCAGCATCGAAAA
>CAZSON010000353.1:0-3126 GCA_964608375.1 uncultured Desulfobacter sp.
TTGGGAGGAGAAGAGGAGTTGATGGGGTGCATGCCCATTTTTTTTAAGATTTTTAGGAAGGTACCATTTGCACCGGACCTCCTCTGTTGCCAGTTTTTGGAAAAAGAATCATCCAAGGAGGCAAAGAAACTTCAGGATTCGGGAGTGGTCGTCCAGGCACTTGAAGAGACACTTAACGTTCAAGGAAGAAAATCAGGAAAAATTCGAACGATACGGGGAACCCCCACATCATTGAGCCCGTATGTGCAGGGCTATGGCCTGGTCATTTCAACTGCTCAGGAACGAAAAAGCCCGCTTACCGATCTGCTGAGCCGCTCTCCATCCCCGATGCTTCTCTGCCGATTTTAAATAACCGATCATTCGCAAGAGGTAATTATGAGAATTCTTTTTGTCGTTGACCAGAACCGATACAGCGCTCGGATCATCCCCCAGGTTGTCCGTTTGGCTATGAACACTTGGTCTGATATCACTCTTTTGGGTGTCCAGCCAAAAGTAAACACTACAAAGAATAAATCGGCGACAACTCCCGGTTGGCGCGATCTAGACCGCTCTTTTATCGCCACTTTACACGAGTATCGGGAGGCTTTTTTTAGCTGTTTTCAAGACCAGACATCGCCTTACTCGCAGTTGAAATATGACTACCAGGTGGTTGAGGTGCGACGTGGTGTTTACGAGGAGTTGTCTGTAGGGCGTAGCAGCCAAAAGGATTTCAGCGTGCGCCTGAGACCGGGAAACCCGTCCAAAGAAATTTTGGCGGAAGCCCGACAGGAAGGGAGTGATCTCATTGTTCTTGGGTGCGATCATGCAAAGTCATGTCGCTGGGAAGAATGGGGGAGCGTTCCGCGAAAAGTGGCCACAGAGGCCGCCTGCTCGGTACTGGTAGTGAAAAAAGAAAAAAATATTCAAAAGGTCCTCTGCTGCCTGGATCACGACCGTGTCAGCCAGGAATCTCTGGAAATGATCAGTCAGATGGTGACTCTCTATCAGGCGGAACTGGATATTGTGGGTTTAACGGATAGCGATAGCCTACAGGAAAATGTTGAACAAAAATTGGACTGGATCCTGAAATATTACACAGCCAGAAAGATTCGGCCCTGGATAGAACTGGTGCCGCTCTCCTCCCTCGAGACGTTTATTTCCAGGGAAGCGCGCTGGGGCCTTATGGCGTTATGGATTGGAGAAAAGTCCATTTTGCAAAAAGTGTTCTCAAGAAAGACCGTGAACCGGTTAATCCAGGCAAGCGATTCATCGGTTCTGATTCTCAGATGAATTGATGCAAAGATGGAAACGAATCGATCATGAGACCTTTTTTATCAAATTTCAACTTACAAATTAAATTCAAACTTTTCATCTATCTGGGTATCCTGATATTTCTTATCAATATCCTCGTTGTCTATTATGAAGTGACCAATCTGAACCACCGTCTGCTGAATCTTGAACTCGCAGAGGATTTTCATAATACCGTTCAGGAGGTCAGAAGATATGAAAAAAATTTTTTTCTTTACCACGACAAAGAGAGTGTTTCATCTAACCAGTATTATCTTCACCAGGCTCAAACGCTGTTTTCAAAAATATTAACTCAATTTAAGAAATCTTCAGTTAAGAAAGAGATCGGCCACATAGGCGAAGCGCTTAAGAAATATAGCGCCTACAAGCGGTTTTACAAAATATCGGCTATTTCCAATCTGAATCAACATATCGAAAATGAAATTCGTTCTGCGGGGAAAAAAGTCATCGATGCTGCCGCCATTCTTTTGAAATTGGAGCGGCGACATATTGCCAAAGCGGCTAAAAACGCATTGCGATGGCCGCTTATTTTCATGGGAGCTGTTCTGCTCCTTTTTCTGCTTGGCGCTCGAATTGTCACCACTAAGGTGGTCAAACCGTTGACACTAATTGAGCGTGCAACAGAAAAGGTGGCCGGGGGTGATTTCAGCCCGATTGAACATGCCGGAAAAAATGAGAGCCAGGTAGACCATTTGGTGGTTGCCTTCAACCGGATGGCTCAGGAGTTGGAAGCCCGAGAAGAACAGGTGATTCAGTCGCGCAAAATTGCCTCGCTAGGAACTTTGGTTTCCGGTGTTGCACATGAATTAAACAACCCGATCAACAATATCGTTTTGACCGCCGATGTACTCAATAAAAAAAAGGAGATCTCTGAGGGAAAACGGGCGCTTTTGGTAGATGATATCCTCAATCAATCCCTTCGAGCCAGTGAGATTGTTAAGAATCTTCTCGAGTATTCTCGGGCTGAGACATCTGCTTATAAAAAATTGGATATAGCCAGCCTTTTTCGAGAAACAATACAGATTGCTGAAAACCATATGGCGATGTCACATGTAAAGCTACATGACAAGATGGCGAGCAATTTACCCAAAATTAATGGAAACCGCCAAGGTCTGCAACAGGTATTTTTAAACCTGCTGACCAATGCGGTACATGCCATGGATCATGGAGGTGACCTGACCATTCGGGCCGATTCCGAGAAAAATAATAAAATCAAAGTCGAAGTCGAAGACACCGGAACGGGGATATCAGAAGATAACCTACCCCATATCTTTGATCCTTTTTTCACCACTAAAGATGTAGGAAAGGGAACCGGTTTGGGACTGTCGGTGAGTTTTGGAATTATCAAAAAACACGGCGGGCAGATTTCGGTAAAAAGCAAGGTGGATCAGGGGACCACCTTTACTGTTTTATTGCCGGTCTATGAGAAGAAAAAAAATACTTAATCGATGTTGCATTCGATGGTGATTAATTGATGGACATCTATTTACATTCAGGCGTTTACCGATTGAGAGAAAGGATTGGATATGTTTTGGCACATCTACTTGCCGATTGCGCAGCATAGCGTATTTTTGCCGGAAATTATTGGATTGGGTTTTTTTGTCGGGCTGTTATCCGGTCTGTTTGGAGTAGGTGGTGGCTTTCTGATGACCCCGCTACTGATCATGCTTGGCATTTCACCGACTGTGGCAGCAGCTTCTGATTCCAACCAAATCGTAGCGGCTTCCGCCTCTGGCACCTATGCCCATTATCGGTTGGGAAATGTGGACTTTAAGATGGGTATTTTTTTGCTGATCGGCGGCGTAATTGGCGGCACCGGCGGGGTTCAGATCATCAAAG
>CAZSON010000354.1:0-3121 GCA_964608375.1 uncultured Desulfobacter sp.
ACAGTTGTCGGTTCACAGTTCACAGTTTTTTCAATGAACTATGCAACTATTGAAGCATTTTGGATATTGCTTTCAACTCTTGAATCAATTCTTTCGCCTCTAAATCAGAAAATATATTATAAAGACGTACTGATAACCCGCAGGATTTTTTCCAAACTTCTAAATCTTTAAAAGAGGACCCCATAATTCTTTTCTACCTTTTGCTTTTTCAACCGTGAACCGATAACTGTAAACTGTGAACGGTTACCTCCCATACCATTTTTATACAGCCATCTTCTAGCGCCCCCCAGTCATATGATACCGTTCTCTCTGAGGCGCGAAATCGATTCATCGGAATATCCCAGCATTTGGCCGAAAATCTCCTGATTTTGTTCCCCAAAACGCGGCGGAAATGAAAGATGCCGGTCATTTTCTTCAAGAAACGGCGTCATGTGTGGGGGCGGCGCTAATGTAACCCTGATGTTCGTTGCCGGATCCTTTGTAAAGAGCAGTTTCCGTTCCACCATCGGGTCAGTTACGACCTCCGGTATAGTTTTTATTTTGCTGACCGGTACCCCGATTCTTTTCAGGAGGTCAATCAGCTCTTCAGAAGCATATTGGCCGGTAATCTCATTCATGGTTCCGTTCAGTCGGCTCACGTCTCGAATCCGACCCTCATTTTTTTCATATTCGGGCCTGTCCAGCGTGTTGAACCCTTTCTGGGAAACCATCGTTTTCCACTGCCGGTCATTGCCAACAGCCAGATATACGAAACCATTTTTTGTTTTGTAGACCGAGACCGGACTGAAAAATTCATGGGTGTTTCCACGGCGGGCGCAATGCATCCCGAAGCTTGAACTCAGTGAAATGGGTGTGGTAAGCCAGGAAACTGAGGATTCAAACATCGACAGGTGAATACAGCTCCCTTCTCCGGTGACCTCTCGCTTAAACAGCGCTTTCATTAAAAGCCCATAGGCATGTTCGCTTGTCCCCATATCCGGAAGAGGGATACCGGTTACCTGAGGCTCCCCATCCTCTTCACCTGTCATTTCCATCAGCCCTGATCGGGCCTGCAAAATTGGGTCGTAGGCCGCCTCATTGCTGTCCGGTCCGAACCCGGTCACTCCCAGCCAGATCAGCTCCGGTTTTAAAGATTTGAGTGTATCGTAATCAATCCCCAGTTTTTTGTAATTTTTCGGAAGTTGATTGGTTGTGAAGATATCGACATTGAGTTTGTCGATAAGCAGCCGGAAAATCTTTTGACCTTCCGGTGCGGCCAGGTTCAGAGTCACCGCCTTTTTCCCTGCATTGATACACAAAAAATAGGCATTCATCCGTTCCTCGCCAAGCACATTTTCACCGATCATCCGGTTCGGGTCCCCATAGACCGGGTGTTCCAGCCGGATGATCTTCATGCCGTCCTGTGCAAGCCTAAATGTCAGGTAAGGCAAAACCGTTGCCTGTTCAAGTGTCAATACTGTGATGTTCTTAAGAAATTCCATTAAACCTCCTGTTTCGAATTGATAAGCAGCGGTTTGCGCACCTTTCCCAAAGCGGTGCGCGGAAAATCTTCACAAAAGGTAATCTTTTTCGGCCATTTATACTTCGCCAGTCTTCCTTTACAAAAAGCGATCAGATCCTCCGGTCGTAATTCCGAAGCATCGTTGCAGATGACAAAGGCATGTCCCGCCTCACCCCAGACATCGTCGGGAACTCCCACCACGGCAACCTCCCTGACCTCCGGATGTGTTCTGAAAACAGCTTCAACTTCAGCCGGATAAATGTTTTCACCCCCGGAGATATACATATCACATGATCTGTCGACTAGATAGAAATATCCGTCCTCATCGATACGGGCCAAATCACCGGTATGGAGCCTTTCGTTGCGAAGGGTATCCCCGGTTTTCACCGGGTCCATCCAATACTCCTTCATCATGATCGAGCCCCGGACCACGATCTCGCCGACTTCATCCGGCTTCACACCCCGCCCTTCCTTATCGACAAGGGACACCTCAGCGTGAAAGACCGGTCTACCGACAGTACCGGGTCTGCTAAGCGAATCTTCCTCAGAGGCCCACAGCAGAATTGATGTTTCGGTCTGTCCCATAACCTGACGAAGGGAAAAACCGGAATCTTTGCACTTTGCCAACAACTCGGGCGTTGTTTTTTCCCCGCCGATGGCACAGACCTTTAAGGAAGAAAGATCACCCCTTTGCGCCGGATCGACCCGCAGCAGGGCCCTGAATACGGTCGGCACCGCTAAAAATTTCGTGACCCCGAATTTGGGGATATCCCGATAGGTTTTGATCGGATCGAACCTGGGGTGAATGACCAGCGTTGCCCCTTTATAAAGGGTTGGGGAGGCCTGTATAAAAAGGCCTCCGGAATGAAAGAGCGGCAAAAGGGCCAGCATGACATCGTCAAAGTGAAGTTTAAAGAATATTTCCGCATTTAAACAGTTGAAAAAGGTTTTTTGATGGGTCAGCACAGCCCCCTTCGGTTGGCCGGTCGTTCCGGAAGTGTACATTATCACCTGGGGCTCCAAAGGATCTGTAGGACCTAAATATTTGGTAAGAAAAGGGGTTTTTCCATCGAACAACACCGTCTCCGCCGTATAATCGATGGTCTTCATCGAATCGCCGGGATCTCCAACAGAAGCTAACATTATCGGAGAACGCATCTTTGTCATCTGAAGACGGTTTACCATGGGCGAATAAGCGCTGCCGAACACAAAGAGCCTGGGACGAGCATTCTGAAGGATATAGTCGAGTTCGGACTCTGCCAGCCTAAAGTTGATCGGCACAAAAATTGCGCCCAATCTTGAAGACGCCAGGTATAATTCTATAAACTCGACACAGTTTTCGAGCATTACCGCCACCCGGTCTCCCTTTTCGATCCCCAGATCCTGAAGCCAGCAGCTTGTCCGATTGGCTCTTTGGTGAAGATCGAGATAGCTGATTTCCTGTCCTTCGAACCGAATGGCCGGTTTATCCGGGTGCAGTTCACTCCATCGCTGCACCCACCATGAAATGTTCATCGACTTAATCATTCTCTATTGTATACAGTATACAGCCAAAATATGTCAAGCGATCTTTTTTGGATCTTGTGGTTCAATGTCCGCACCTTATATTTTATGAAAACT
>CAZSON010000355.1:0-3116 GCA_964608375.1 uncultured Desulfobacter sp.
GAACCGAATTTTCAAAAACCGTTGATAAATATCTCCATAATGTTTAAGGTAACTTTTTGCGGGCAGGCGCCGGGCTTTATTTCGGGTGTCCGCCGAGAAGTGCCGGCATTTCCCTGCTTGACCTGAAGAGACTTTGATTCATGGAACTCTATTTTTTTGCAGTAATACTGCTGGCCGGCTTTGCCGCTGCTGATCTGATGGTCGGCGTGAGCAATGACGCCGTCAATTTCCTTAATTCCTCCATCGGGTCCAGGGTCGCGCCCCGCTATGTCATTATGATCATTGCCAGCTTGGGCATACTCGCCGGGGTAACCTTCTCCAGCGGCATGATGGAAGTAGCCAGAAAAGGAATTTTTCATCCCCGGTTCTTTTTGATGCCTGAATTGGTAACCATCTTCCTGGCGGTCATGTTTGCCGACGTGCTCCTTCTGGATCTTTTCAATACGTTCGGCCTGCCAACATCGACCACGGTTTCCATAGTCTTTGAACTCCTGGGGGCTGCGGTGGCGGTCTCCCTTTTCAAGATTCATCAGGCCGGCGATAGTTATGCCATGCTCGTGCAGTATATCAACACCGCCAAAGCCCTGGCGATCATCATGGCGATCCTTCTCTCTGTGGTCGTGGCCTTTGTTTCCGGGGCGATCTTTCAGTTTCTGACCCGGCTTCTCTTCACCTTTAATTTTGCTGCAAAACTTCGCCGATATGGGGGTGCCTGGGGCGGCTTTGCACTTTCTGTGATCACCTATTTCATTCTGATCAAGGGAGCCAAGGGCGCCTCTTTCATTACGCCCGAGACGGTTTTTTGGATAAAAACGCATGCACTGGTCATCCTTTCATGCAGTTTTTTATTCTTTGGCGCCATCTTTCAATTTCTCGCGCTCTTCACACGCATCAACATCCTCAAACCGATCGTTCTCGCCGGCACCTTTGCTCTCGCCATGGCCTTTGCAGCCAATGATCTGGTCAATTTCATCGGCGTTCCCTTAGCCGGCATAGAGGCTTACCGGATCGCTTCAGGTATGGGAAATCCACTGACCGTGGCCATGGACGCCCTCCAGAAACCGATCCAGACCAATACTTTGCTGCTCCTTCTTGCCGGCGGCATCATGGTGGGAACCCTATGGATTTCCAGAAAGGCAAGAACCGTAACCAAAACCGAGGTCAGCCTGGGCCGTCAGGACGAAGGGATTGAGCGGTTTGGGTCATCTGCGATATCCCGGATCGTTGTCGGGATGGTCTATGGCTTCTTTAAGTTCTACCAAAAACTGATACCCGTTTCCCTGAAAAAACGGTTCTCGGCCCGCATGGATCCGGACATCTCGCCGCCTGCTCATGCCGCCGATGGTGTAGCGCCGTCGTTTGACCTCCTCAGGGCCTCTGTCAATCTAGTCCTGGCAAGCGCCATCGTTTCATTCGGAACCTCGCTGGAGCTACCTCTCTCTACGACCTATGTGACATTCATGGTCGCCATGGGGACCTCTTTTTCGGACCAGGCATGGGGAAGGGAAAGCGCGGTTTACCGGGTGACCGGTGTGATTACCGTCGTCGGCGGATGGTTTTTTACGGCGCTTGCCGCCTTTACTATCTCGCTCATATTCGGGCTCCTTCTCAGAGCATTTGAACTCCCCGCCATACTGGGTCTGATGGCGCTTTTGTTTTGGGTTGTCTATTCCACATTTCGCTTCCATCAAAAAAAGGAGAAAGAGGAAAGTGAGATCAGGGCTATCGGCCTAAAGACTGAAAGCGATGTCGGTGCGGCGATTCGAACCAATTTCGAGCAAACCGGCCATTTTCTAAAAGATATCAGCGATAACCTCGGCATCTGCTTCGAGGGTGCCTTTGCAGAAGATCAACAGAGAATTCGCGATACCAGAAGCGAATCGAGCAGAATCCAGAAGTGGGCAAATACGCTGGTGGCCAACCTCTTCAATGCCCTTTCACTCGTGCGGGGAGACCAGATCGGCACCACTCATAGTTATCCGCGTGCCATCAGATCGCTCCAGGGGATTGCAGAGAGCCACCGGGATGTCATCCTGCGCACCCACGTACATTTTGAAAACTATCATTCCGGTTTCCTGGAGGACCAGAAGGAAGAGCTGCGGCACGTGAAAGCCTATGTGACACGCCTGTTGTGGAATACGTCAATCATGCTGTTGAGAAGAAAAAAGGTGGATTATGCGTACATCGCCCATCAGGATCGCCGTTTAAAAGAGCTTGTATCCGAATGTGAAAAAAAAGAAGTCCGCCGAATACAGAACGCTGAATCAAAGACACGTCTCAGCATGCTCTATTTGGGCTTTCTGGAAGACAGCGTTAAAATAGCCGAACAGACCAAGAATCTGCTCGAGATATTCCGGGAATCTTTTGAGCAAAAAAATGAAAATGCACCAATTAGCAGCTCATGACAGGAGGCAGCCATGCGCATTCCCTTTTTTTCAAAACCGATGACGTCATACTTTGATGATCTGCTCCAGCACGCCGAAAAGGTCAAAGAGTGCGGCTGGATCTTTCAGCAGGCCATCGAATGTTTTGCGTCCGCTAAGTGCCAGGCGTTCGAAGAGTACAGACAAGAGGTAATCAACTTAGAGAGTGAGGCCGATGCCATCAAGCGCAGGATACGCGGGCATCTGCCGCAAGGCACCAAGATGCCCGTCTCCCGTTTTGAGTTTTTCATGTATATTCGGGAGCAGGACAAGGTCCTTGACTCCGTGGAGAATTCGCTGAACTGGATATCTTACCGGCCTACACCTACCATCTCCGAGCAGATGCAGAAGCACCTCTTTCTGCTGGTGGATGCCGTCCTCATGCCGATCGAAGACTTGAGCCGGATGGTGACGGAAGCGAAAAAATATTTTGAGAATTACTCGGAAAAACAGCGAAGGACCCTCAAAGATATCATCCACAATCTTCGAAAGAGAGAACATGAAGTCGACCGGATCGAAGGTGAATTAAAGACACAGATCTTTGCCGCTGAGAAGGACCCGGTGGGGATGTTTCATATGATCAGGCTGGCTGAAACCATCGGCTCCATCGCCGATCATGCCGAGAATGCCGGCGATATGATGCGGATCATGATTGCAAAAAGGGACGGAATGGCCTCTTCATCTGTATAAAAA
>CAZSON010000356.1:0-3110 GCA_964608375.1 uncultured Desulfobacter sp.
GCCTTCTTTGTTGATTTAAATCTGGATCAGATTGTGGACGGCGTCACGGCCGGTAAAGAGGAATATAATTTAAAACCGTTTTTTTACACTTCCCTGACCGATATCGACACAATTAATTACCGCCAGGCAATAGCGCAGGATCTTGAAAATGAAATTCTGTTGGAGAATATAAAATCTTTTGCACAAAAAATGATCGTAATGCGTCGCTATCTCGCCATGATAGAAAAGCTTTCCTACAAATACCATAAAGGAGGATGGTTTTTAGAGGCAGTGATAATTTATTGTGATGCCGTCAACTGCCTGGCACACGATTTATTGCAGGTAAAGTTAAAATCGCGCGGTCTTTTCGCCTTCCGTGAATACATAACGAACTATGCCAGCTCCGACGGTTTTACGTTGCTTCTATCGGAAACGAAAAAGCTTAAAACCGATTTATCAACCGTAAAATATTGCGTGCTCATAAAAGGCCTCTGCATCAAGGTTCGCAAATATGAATCTGAGATTGATTACAGCATCGAGGTGGAGGAAACATTCGAAAAATTCAAACAGGGCACGGTGAAAGATTACAGGGTTAAGCTTCCTATTGGGTCCGGTATGAATCATGTCGAAGCGGGAATACTGGATTTGGTAGCCAAATTGTATCCCGACATATTTTTAGATCTTGATAATTATTGCGCGAAAAACCGCAATTATCTGGATGAAACAATAGCCGTTTTTGACCGGGAAATACAATTTTACCTTGCTTATCTGGCGTATGTCGCAAGGATCAAACAGGCGGGGTTGCAGTTTTGTTACCCGCAAATCGCCGATAAAAGCAAAAAAGTTTATAATCATGAAGGGTTTGATTTAGCGCTGACCTATAAACTCATTGCCGAAAACTCGCCCGTTGTCTGCAATGACTTTTACCTGAAAAACAAAGAACGCATATTTGTCGTATCCGGCCCAAACCAGGGCGGTAAAACCACCTTCGCCCGCACCTTCGGGCAGTTGCATTATCTGGCCAGCCTGGGCTGTGCCGTCCCGGGCAGGGAGGCTCAGCTTTTTCTGTTCGACAGGCTCTTTACGCATTTTGAAAAGGAAGAAAACATCCAAAATCTCCGCGGCAAACTGCAGGATGATCTGGTCAGAATTCGCCATATTTTAAACCGGGCCACATCAAACAGTATTATCATTATGAATGAAATTTTCACTTCCACAACATTAAAAGATGCGAGTTTTTTGAGCAAAAAGATCATGGAAAAAATAATACGACTGGATTTGCTCTGCGTTTGCGTCACATTCATTGATGAATTGGCTTCTTTCAGCGAGAAAACCGTAAGCATGGTCAGCACAGTTGTTCCCGAAAATCCGGTAGTGCGAACATATAAAATTGTAAGAAGGCCTGCCGACGGACTTGCTTACGCGATATCAATTGCCGAAATGCACCGCCTTACATACGAGCAATTAAAGGAGCGCCTGGAAGCATGAAGGTTTTTCTGATGTATAGAGATCATGATTTTGACCCACAGGGGGCATTAGCACCGAATGAACAGGCGTTGACAAAAGACCTGGAATTAAACACGCTGTTCGACTCCATGGCGATCGGGGACCAGTTTTTATTTGATGTGGCGAGGAAAGCTGTTTTGTCCTGTTTCAATAACGATCTTGACACAATACGATATCGCCAAAGCATTCTGAAGGATTGCCTCAAAAATTCTTCCACTGTTAAGCATATTTACGGTATCGCGGTAGAAGCCATTGCAAACAAAAAAAAGCATTATTATGGCATTTTCAGCAGATATCCCAGCTCGATACTACATGGTGCGATAGAAATCTTGCAGATGTTTGTGAGTATGCTTAAAAAACTAAAGAATGTCGCCGATGAACATGCTGATCAATTTGAGTCAGAGGGCTTTACAGCGTTTTTCTCGATGATTAAAAAAGAACTTGATAATGAATATTTCGCCAGTGTCCAAAATCATCTAAAGGAATTGAAATTTCGCGATGGAGTTTTGATAGGCGCTGAATTGGGAAAAGGCAATGAAGGCGCCAATTATATACTTCGTAAACCACAGGATAAAAAACAGGGTTGGCTGAAGCGGATCCTGGCCAAAAAACCGCCCGTTTACACCTTTTCTATCCATCCTCGCGATGAAGGCGGCGCCAGAGCCCTGTCGGAATTAAAAGACAGGGGGATTAATTTTGTGGCCAATGCGCTCGCCCGGTCTACTGATCATATTGATAGTTTTTTTAACATGTTGCGGATCGAATCGGCTTTTTACATCGGTTGTTTGAATTTATATGAACAACTTTCCCAAATGGGAGAACCGCTCTCTTTCCCCCTGCCCCAGGCTCCCTGCGAACGTCGCCATTCTTTTCAGGGATTATACGATATCTGCCTTGCATTAACCATGAAAAAAAAAATCGTTGGCAATGATGTGCATGCCGACCATAAAAACCTAGTGATCATCACGGGCGCCAATCAGGGCGGCAAATCGACTTTTCTGCGAAGCGTAGGTTTGTCTCAATTGATGATGCAATGCGGCATGTTTGCACCGGCTGAGTATTTCTGCGCCAATGTCTGCGACGGCCTTTTCACGCACTACAAACGGGAAGAAGACGCTACCATGAAAAGCGGGAAACTGGATGAAGAACTCAGTAGAATGAGCGATATCGTAGACAAAATAACGTCAAATTCGATCGTGCTTTTCAATGAATCATTTGCTGCAACCAATGAAAGAGAAAGCTCGGAGATTGCAAGGCAGATAGTGAGCGCATTATTGGAAAAGCGCTGCAAGATGTTCTTCGTTACGCATTTATATGAATTTCCCCGGGGTTTTTATGATAAAAAGCTGGAAAACGTCATTTCCCTGCGGGCGGAAAGACAAGCCGACGGAAAGCGAACGTTTAAGTTGATCGAACAAGGGCCATTGCAAACCAGCTATGGCGAAGATTTGTATAAGAGGATATTTAGAACAGGGCGACCAATCCTGCGCCAATAAACCGGCAAGTCCCATGGCACATCCGCTATAAAATCCCAACAGTTCCTGACGCATTCGATTTCCTTTCTTGACAGATGTGATTGCTTTTTCTAGAAGAGATTTGAAATAGGTCAAATCTGACCGGTTTTG
>CAZSON010000357.1:0-3104 GCA_964608375.1 uncultured Desulfobacter sp.
GATACCGGCCATCGCCATCGGGTATGGAGATCTCCTCCCAGCAAATTTAAGATTGGATCCTGGAAATAAAAAACCAATGCATAAACACAAACGACAGTCGCTGCATAAAGGAGCGCTTTAAGGGCCTGTTTTTGTGTGAAAAGAAAGCGGGATTCCAGTTCATCGGTCGTAATGACAGCCGCTTTTAGTCTTTCCCGCAGGGTAAGTGCCAATTCGCGGGTCTGACGTTTTCGGGTTTCAGGTGCTTTGGATAGGAAAAGATCTCCGAGGACCACCAGTGAATAATGACTGTTCTCTTTTACCGCCTCTATAATGTCCCTGCTACCGCCGGAAACCGTAAATCCACCAGCTGATCGGCCGATTGCCACCAGTTCTTCCTGGGTTGTGGATAGTCCGCCATCTTCGACCAAAAGCTCAGGCTCATCGTCTTCAACCCCTCCGGTATAAACGGGCGTTTCTAATGTTTCCACCGGTGGCGGAGTTAACCCAGTGTCATCGGTTAAAGTGGCGAGTTTGTCATCCGGATACGGCACCAGGCGAAGCAGCTCCACGGCTGCCCCCCAGCGCTGTGCCAGTCGAGTGATCTGTCTAAAACTATTCGTCCTCGAATCAAAGGTCTCCTGGATCCAGAGAATATTGGTTTCCGCCATGGTACACATATTTTCCCGGCAGCCCTCGAGGTCCTGGAGTACCTCGGAGATGAATTTAGCCGAGGCTTCCTGCCGTGGCATGTACGTTACCGTTACTACACCCCCGACTGCTCGCACACCCAGATCAAATGCACGGGTTCGCTCATCTTCAGCCAGCCGCAGCTTTACACGGGCGGCCAGATGGAGATCTCTTAATCGTTGCTGACTAGCAGGGTTGGCTCGAAAGTCGGGCAAAACGGCTGTTTCACACAAAAGGACAGAAGCATTGGCCAAGCTCATATTCTGCAGATTAAAAAACACATCATAGCACTCCGGGTCTCTGGCATCTTCCCGGTGAACAAATCGAACCCATTTTTCAATATCCTCGTCAATTTTTCCAAGATATTCTACCGCTTTTTCATGAGACAATTTGAGGTCGGTCATAATATTTTTCAGCCGGAACTCCCGGGAAACTCCCAACCCCACCCGAAGACGGTGTGATACCCCGGGCAACAGCAAATGACCGGCCCGTCCGTAATAAATCAGGTTATCAGACAGCGCTTTTTCACACAACTGGGCAGTCACAAAGGCCAGGTAAAGTTCCTTTTCCCGGGCCAGTTTTTCGGGAATAACCGGTGATTTGACAATTGAAGTCTCCAAACGGCTGAGTTTGATCCCCTGATCATGTGCTTCTTCCACCAGTTGAGCGCGGCTGAACAGCGGCCAACCGGTTTTATGAGATAGCTGCTCCGCCAGTTTCTGGCCCACACCATGGGGGGCACTCGAAATTAAAACAATCGGCATGGTTTTTAACCCTTTTTAATTGATCGGTTATCTCATCTTTTTTCCCTGACTCGCCGGTGATCGCCACACGCATGCGTTTGTTTGTTCATCCGACTTCATTATCTCTTTGAATTGGAAGAAAAATGGTAAAACAGGTTCCCCGAGCAGGAAGGCTCTCGACGCTAATTCTGCCGCCATGTTTTTGGATAATATTATAAGTGACCGAAAGCCCCAGTCCAGTTCCTTCCCCTTCTTTTTTAGTGGTAAAAAATGGATCGAAAATGGAATCGAGATTCTCGGCGGGAATTCCATGGCCGGTATCCGCCACTTCAATTCTGATTTCATTTCTTGTTGCGGCCAGGCCGATGAGGATCTTAAGCTCTCCTCCTTTGGGCATTGCCTGGATGCCGTTTAGTATCAGATTCAGCAATGCCTGCTGCAGCTGATTTTTATCAACCTGTATCTCGGGCAGCTTGCCGCTAACTTCACTAGAGAATTTAATATGTTTCAGTCGTAACTCATTTTTAACCAGGCGGACGGTTTTATCCACCAGTTCTTGCAAAGATATACCTTCCAGATGGGGGTGATCGGTGCGTGAAAATTCCAACAGATTCTTTACAATGTCACTGGTGCGCCCGGACTGACCCAACAAATCCTGGTATAAAGCCCAGCGTTCGGCGCGTGACAGATCTCCCCCCTCTTCAACCAACGCCTCTGCGATCAGAGAAATGTTGTTGATCGGGTTGTTTAACTCATGTGCAATCCCAGAGGTAAATGTGCCGATGGATGCCATCTTTCTTGAATGTAGAAGCTGTTCCTGTCTCATCTCTATCTCTATCGCCATTTTATTGAAAGCCATCAAACATTGGGAGACTTCATTATTGTTTTTTGTCGAGTATGCAATCGGTCTAAACTTGCCGTCGATCGCTTTTTCCGTTGCCAAATGCATCAAAGATAGAGGTTTGAGGATATCTTTATGGGTCACCCATAATATGAGAGTGAGAATAAGAATTAAACTCCCACCAAATGCCAGTGGAAGGATCAGCATGCGGTTCAGCACCACCTCGATTCGACGCCATTTGATCAGAATCAATTCTTCGACAAGGGCGATCAGGTGATTTCCGCTTTTGCGAAGTTCATCCAGATTGAAATCCTTTGATCCGGTTTTGGCCCGTGTGAAATTTTCCTGTAAAATACGCTTATAGTACGCTAAGCCTTCAGCGAACCGTCGATACCAGGCAATCCCCATCATATCTTTAATCTGTTCGGACAGGCCTGAAAAATTGTCCTCTGTTTTAAGAAGATAAAACACGATATCATCCAGACTGCTGGTATCTCCGGCCATAAAAAAATTTATTTCATGACGTCTCAATTCCAACACGGAATCACGCAAATCGTCAAAGTGTTCGATAAGGAGCACTTTTTTTTTAAGATCGAAAAAATTTTGAAAATAAATGGCGGTCAGCCCGCCCATAAATACCAGGCAGACTACGAAAAAAAGAATTAATCGATTGCGAATGGTATTCATTGCCTGATTCCTACACCCCCTCCAGTCGCGTCACTGAACCGGTCCAATTCCACCTGAAATCCAGAATGCGGCATCAGATTTCTTTATTATACCGGTGTTCAAAGACGCTTTGAATTGGATAACACCTTTGAGTCGGATGCTCAACCGAAAATTAGTTTCTTTTT
>CAZSON010000358.1:0-3043 GCA_964608375.1 uncultured Desulfobacter sp.
TTGATCAGCATCATGGTAGGCAGATAGCAGCGATACCATTTCAAAATCCTTTATTGGCCTTTTTTCAGGAGGATAATTATGACTAATAAGTATGTGTATTTATTTGAAGAAGTTGAAGAAGCTGAAAAGCAAGCAGGTTATGATTGGGAAAACGTACGAAGCTTATTAGGTGGAAAGGGGGCCAACCTGGCTGAGATGACTCGAATCGGCATACCTGTCCCTCCGGGATTTACGGTTACCACGGAGGCATGTAATGCTTACCTTGATGCGGGCGAACAATTCCCAGAAGGGATGTGGGAGCAGGTACTGGATGCGGTCAAAGTAATAGAAGAAAAAACCGGCAAAAGGAACGGCGATCCATCAAACCCCTTGTTGCTCTCCTGCCGGTCCGGCGCTAAATTTTCGATGCCCGGGATGATGGACACTGTTCTCAACATCGGTATGAATGATGAAGTAGTCAAGGGGGTGGCTGATCTAACCGGTGACGGGCGCTTCGCTTATGATTCTTACCGCCGTCTGGTGCAGATGTTTGGGAGTGTGGTAATGGGCATGGCAGATGAGCTATTTGAGGAGATCATCAGCAAAGCCTGTCTGAAAGCTAACGTTGAAAGTGACTCGAACCTGGCCTTTGAAGACTGGAAAGCGGTTGCCGAGGAATTTAAAAAGCTTTTTAAAGACGAGGTCGGTTTTGATTTTCCCCAGGATCCGATAAAACAAATCAGGTTGGCCACCGAAGCTGTATTTAAGAGCTGGAACGGTCAACGTGCCATCGATTACCGCAATGCTTCTAAAATTCCCCATGATCTGGGTACCGCTGTTAACATAATGACTATGGTTTTCGGCAATATGGGCGACACTTCAGCCACCGGTGTAGTAATGACCCGCAATGCGACCACAGGTGAAAAGAATATAGAAGGTGACTACCTTACCAACGCCCAAGGAGAAGATGTTGTGGCCGGCATCCGGCTCACTAAACCGATTGATAAACTTAAAGAAGAAATGCCGAAGGCCTACGCCGAGTTTGAAAAGATCTGCCACAAGTTGGAACAACACTATTGTGAGATGCAGGATGTTGAGTTTACCATTGAGAAAAGTAAGTTATGGATGCTCCAAACCCGGGATGGAAAGCGGACTGCCCAGGCTGAGGTTCGGATCGCTGTAGAGATGGCTGAAGAGGGGCTTATCACCAAAGAGGAGGCGATCCTGCGGGTTGCGCCCGAGCAAGTTGATTTCTTTCTTCATCCACAATTTAAAGTCGAAGCCAAAAATGCTGCCAATGATTCCGGTGACAGGCTTGCCATTGGCCTAAATGTTTCCCCTGGAGCGGCTGTGGGCCAGGTTGTCTTTGATGCCGATCTGGCTAATGAATGGGCTACGAAAAAAAGCAGGGATGTCATTATGGTTCGACCTGAAACCAAACCAGACGACGTTCACGGTATGCTGGCGGCAAGGGGCATTTTGACGAGCCGGGGGGGGCGTACCAGCCACGCTGCTCTGGTTGCTCGCCAGTTTGGTAAACCCGCTGTGGTCGGTGTAGCAGCGATAGAGGTTGATCTTGACAAACGTCAGATGAATGTTGACGGTCGGATTATTAAAGAGGGTGATTGGTTGTCTATCGATGGAACCACAGGGGAGGTTTTTGTCGGCCAGCTTGAATCGGTGGTTCCGGATATTGATGATCCATTTCTGATCAAACTTCTCGGTTGGGCTGATGAAACGCGTCGTTTGGAAGTTTGGGCCAATGCCGACTACCCGGCCGACGCCGAGCAGGCTCGCAAATTCGGTGCCCAGGGGATCGGCCTTTGCCGCACAGAGCATATGTTCTTTGAACCCGAACGTTTGCCCCATGTGCAAAGGATGATCATGCACCAGAGTGATCCTGGTCTCGTCAAGGAGTCGTTAGACACGCTTTTACCCTACCAGCGTGAGGATTTTGCCGGTCTGTTCCGGGCGATGGATGGATTGCCGGTCATCATTCGGCTGATCGACCCGCCGCTGCATGAATTTTTACCATCCCAACTTGATTTAACACGGGAAGTCGATAAGCTGGAGCAGACAGATCAAAATTCACAGCGTTTGGCTGAAAAAAAAGCGCAACTCGATGCTGTTGAAAAAATGCATGAAAATAATCCGATGCTGGGTCTGCGCGGCGTACGTTTGGGTATTCATCTGGCAGCCTTGACGCGGATGCAGGTACGTGCAATTTTCGAAGCTGCCTGTCATGTGGCCAAAGAGGGCGTGGATGTACATCCCGAAATCATGATCCCACTGACCAGCCATGTCAATGAGTTAAAAGTCCAGCAAACAGCTCTGGAAGATGAAGCCAGGAAGATCATGGAAGATCGGGGCGTGAACGTTAACTATAAATTTGGGACGATGATCGAGATTCCCCGCGCTGCCCTTACAGCTGACCAAATGGCCAGGTACGCCCAGTTTTTCTCTTACGGCACCAACGACTTGACCCAGACCACATTCGGCATCTCACGTGACGACGCTGAGAAGGGTTTTCTTATCGAATATATAGAGGATAAAGTTTTGCCTGAGAACCCATTTGCTAATATAGATGAGGAGGGAGTGGGCAAGCTTATGGAAATGGGCGTCAAACTGGGTCGACAAACTCGGCCAGGGATGGAGATTGGTATTTGCGGTGAACATGGCGGTGATCCAAAATCGATATTTTTCTGCCACAAAATTGGCCTCAATTACGTAAGTTGTTCTCCTTTTCGCGTCCCAATCGCCCGTCTGGCAGCAGCTCACGCAGCGCTGGAAGAGAAAAAGAGGCAAAAAACAGCATAATTATTTATAGTTAAATCAGGAGTGTCGATCAATATGGATATCAAACATGGATATGCCGGACAAATTTTGCGGGTCAATCTGTCAACAGGTCAATTCAGCACGGTGCCGACCGGGAGCTATGCCGATCGTTTTCTTGGCGGGCGGGGCGTTGCGCTTAAAATATATTGGGATGAAGTCATACCACAACTCGATGCTTTTGACCCTGAAAACTGTTTGATTTTCATGACAGGCCCTCTTTGCGGTGTCC
>CAZSON010000359.1:0-3031 GCA_964608375.1 uncultured Desulfobacter sp.
TTTTTATGAATGCAATCGATTTAGAAAATTTCAGGATTTCGACAGGTGAAAAGGTTGGCGTTGCTTCATTTTTGCTCTCGGGTTTCATATTATTTTTTAATCTGAAATTAGTTGCGATCCCTTTAGCCGGTTTTATCCTGCTCTGCATAGTGGCTCCCTTTTTTCCCCGTTTTGGCTTTTATCTCCCGATCATCAGCCGAGGTACATCAAGCAAAAATGCTGTGTCCCTTACCTTTGATGACGGACCCGATCCGATGTCCACCCCGCAGCTGTTGGAGCTGCTCTTAAAGCATCAGATCAAGGCAACTTTTTTTGTCACCGGCAAGAAAGCAGCCGAACATCCGAAATTAATAGAAGAAATTTTGTTTCATGGCCATTCGATCGGCAATCATTCTTACATGCACAATAATCTGGTCATGTTTAGAAGCTGCAAATCGATCGCAAAGGATATAGAGGCTACACAACATGTGCTAGACAGTTTCGGAGTAACGGCCTTTGCTTTTCGCCCGCCGGTAGGTATTACAGGCCCCAGGCTTCGGCCGGCTCTGCTGAAATCCGGTAAGTTTATAGTCAATTTTAGCTGTCGCGCTTTTGATGGCGGTAACAGATGGATAAAGGGGCTTTCAAAAAAAATCTTAAATCGTATCCGGCCGGGGGACATCGTTCTCCTTCATGATGTCAGGCCGCATCAGCCAACCCTTTTGGTCTATTGGTTAAACGAGATTGAGCGGATTATATCGGGTATAAAGGGCAAGGAACTTGTGGTGTTGCCGCTGGCAGAAATGATCGGCCGGCCGGTAATGATAATAGATATTGACGGCGCTAAAGAAGAAAGATGAAGGATTAATATGCGAGTCGTACTTGTCCATCCAAAAGGGTCAAACTGGGTGCCCGGTAGAAAAGATATTACCGCAACCGCTAATCGGATGGCGCCGCTGGGCCTTTTGTCAATTGCCGCATGGCTTGATCAGGAGGGAAACGAAATATTTGTCCATGATTGTCTGGGGCCGCATGCGCCGAAAAACAATTCGGCCCATGTCGAAACCATCCTCGGTTATCACCCGGATCTGGTGGGGTTTTCGGCAACAACTTCAGGTTTTTTGGACGGCTACGATCTGGCCAAACAGATCAAAACCGCTTATCCGAACATTCAAACCGTCTTTGGCGGGGTACACGTTTCATCCATGGGGAGAGTTCTTTTAAAAGATTTTGAATATATCGACTTTCTCTGCATCGGTGAAGGGGAGGTTGCGCTGGCAGATTTGGCCTCAGGCATGGCGCCTCGATCGATTAAGGGCCTGATCTGGAGAAATGGCGCTCAAACGGTGACCAATCCAGCGCGCTCCGTTATCACCGATCTTGATACGCTTCCCTTTCCTTCCTACGATAAGCTGAAAGGGTTCCCCAGAGGTTACAATCTGCCGCTCTTTAATTTTATTCTGAGTCCCGGGGCAACCATGGTCACCAGCCGGGGTTGTCCGTATCAATGTTCCTTCTGTGACCGTTCGGTTTTCAAAAAAGGCTATCGGTTTAATTCCGCAGAATACATATACGAGCACATGCGATATCTGCGCAAACAGTTTGGTGTGCGCCATATCAACATTTACGACGATCTTTTCACGGCCAATCGCCGCCGGATCCTCGATCTGTGCAGATTCCTGATCGGAAAACCACTTGGAGTGCAGTTTAACTGTGCCATTCGAGTCGGGCAGATAGATGATACCTTGTTAAAAATGTTAAAAAAAGCAGGTTGTCTGATGCTCTCATTGGGCATCGAGACCGGTGATTCGGCCCTGCTGAAATTTCATAAACCGGGTGTTCATCTTGATGAAATTGTCGATGCGGTAAAGCGAATTCAAGCCAACGATCTTAGAGCCAAAGGACTCTTTATAATGGGACTTCCGGGCGACACCGAAGCATCAATTAGAAAAACAAGCGATTATGTCATGTCGCTGGATCTGGACGACATGAACATGTCCAAATTTACCCCATTTCATGGCGCACCGATCTGGTCTCGTATTCATGAATTTGGAACATTCGATCAGGATTGGCGAAAAATGAACTGCATTAATTTCGTGTTCATTCCCAAAGGGATAAATTCCAAAGAAAAACTTGAACAACTTTACAATCAGCACGTAAAACGTTTCTATACTTCCCGACAATGGCGGCGCAAATTTATAAAACGACTTTGGCAGCATCGAAAAAGCCTCTGGCATCTGGCAGCACACTTTCCATCGTTTTTAGCTGCCAGGCAAAATTTCGAACCGGACCGATGAGTTTCTGATATTATTTCTTTTTTTGTAAAGCTCGGTAACGTGTTATGCATTTTTGAACGAGCGCTGGAAGATTTTTTATTTCAGTTTGGTTAAACAAAACATGACCTTTTCTGTCCAGACACACCGGCCCGTAGGAAGAAGAATCTTTCGCAGGAAACCGCTCGAGCATAAAAAAGAGCGCTCCGGGAGGTAAAATACTTTTTGCATCCAGTATCGGCGGGCAACCCAGGTCACATACCCCGCAAAGCATCTTTTCAATTTCACCGGAAGCGATACAATCCATGGCCATTTGAATGCTGGCCAATCCGGTAGGAACCGGTTCACTGATTACAAACGTCATTCCTGTCAACCCGAAACGTATGGACGCTTCTCCCAGGAAACTGTTGGGCAGAGTATAGGCAAACAAGGCCGGGCTGGGGTTAAGCCCGTTTGGAGGCAATACGGTTTCGAAATAATCAATATCGGTGCTCATGCTACCATATTCTGTAGAAACGATGATGCCGATATCTCGTTTTTCTTTCCATTCATTCAGACCTGAATCTTTGAGTGCAAACGATATAGCTGCCAATCCCAACCTTGAATATTCATCCAAACGCCTGAAATACGGATACACCCTATCATCGACTGAATCGATGGTAATATTTGGCAATTGGCTATTCGGCATGGCAAACCGATCATTATTTTTAACGGTTCCCATGCCGGCGGCTGTTACCCAGCCGATTCCGGTAATATCAGCGATCACCGTACATTCTCCG
>CAZSON010000360.1:0-3025 GCA_964608375.1 uncultured Desulfobacter sp.
AAAGTGAGGGATCTGACCGGTGATTAAAAACCGACCTGAACTGCTTTCTCATGGATTTGTGAAAGGCCGAGAGATTGCTCTGGACATTGTGGAGCATGCCCTCCAGAAAGTAAATCCGTTCAATGCTGTAAAGGGAACTCTGGAGCTTCGTCGGAATCGGTTGCGGGTTGGTGAGGAACAATTTGATCTTCGCGCCGTCAAAAACATCTATGCGATTGGTGCCGGAAAAGCGACGTATCCGTTGGCTGCGGCTTTGGAAGACATTCTTGGAGATAGAATAACCGATGGGTTTATTGCGGTCAAGGAAGGTCAGGCAGAACCTTTTTCCAGGATTTGGGGGGATCTGTCGAGAATCAGAGTTTCTGAAACAGCCCATCCGATACCGGATAAAAGGAGCCTCGCGGCGGGTAAAGAAATATTCCGAATCGCGCAACGGGCAGAAAAAGGAGATATGGTATTCTGCCTCATGTCAGGCGGGGTTTCGGCCCAGTCGATTTATCCTGTTGCCGGCATTTCACTGCAGGATAAAATAATCGTAAATCGGTTATTGGTACAAAGCGGCGCTGATATTACTGAAATCATGACGGTCCGGAGACATCTTTCGCGTATAAAAGGTGGCAGGCTTGTACAGACCATGCTTCCTGCAACCGTGATAAGTCTTACGGTATCAGATGAGAAAACAGACAAAATGGAATGGAATACGGACTGGACCAGCCCGGATTCAACCACAATGTCCGATGCTATGCGGGTTCTCGAGAAATACGGATTGTTTGAAAAAGTATCCCTGTCGGTCCAAAATTATCTTTCTACTCAAACACCTGGAAAAGAAACGCCTAAAGCGTTTTCCGGTGCACCTTTGTATTACTGCATGGTGGTCAGAACCAGGGATTTAGGTGACGCTGCCGTCCGGCGAGCGAAAGAAATCGGATTGATCCCGGTGATTCTCACCACATTGCTTAGTGGGGAAAGCCGGGAAGTCGGACGGGCGATTGCTGCGATAGCAAAAGAAATACACCTTTCCGGTCGCCCCTTTAAAGCGCCCTGCGTACTCATTGCAACCGGAGAAACTTCGGTCCGAATAGAAGGCCCGTCTTGCGGACTGGGAGGGGCCAACCAGGAACTGGCTGCCGGTGGATGTCTGGATCTAAAGCAAATTGACCCCATTGTTATCTGTGCGCTGGATACGGACGGCACCGATGGACCCACCGAGCTATCCGGTGCGTTAACAGACGGCTCGACGGTGCGACGAGCTGCAGAAAAGGGATATGATTTTTATCGGATATTAATGGCGCATGATGTGGCAGGCGTTCTAAAGATCGTAAATGATGCAATAATTACCGGACCGACAGGGACGAACGTAAACGATTTGATTGTGGGCGTAATATTATAACCCAAGTTTTGTGACCCCAATCACCGGGGCGTTGTCTTTGCCCTACGTCGAAAGCAGGCCTTGATAAAATTCAAAACACTTAAAAGTAATTGGAAGAGCAAATAAAATGGACTTCCCTCAGATGATTCGCATACGGCAAAATTTCATGGCACAAAGGCTGGATGATATCCCCCACGAGATTAAATCCCAAATGAAACGGTTGGGATTGAAAAAAAAAGCGGCAAACGGCCAAAAAGTCGCGGTGGCCTGCAGCAGCCGCGGAATCGCGAATTACGACACGATCGTTAAGACTGTGGTTAGTTCGCTCAAACAGATGGGATTGGCTCCTTTTATCGTGCCTGCCATGGGCAGCCATGGCGCGGCGACTGCTGCCGGACAGCTAAGGATCATGGAACATCTCGGTATTGCAGAAAAGGAAATCGGGGCACCCATTCGATCGTCGTTGGAAGTTGTTCAAATTGGAGAGACTGAGGAGCGAATTCCTGTGTATCTGGATAAATTGGCGGCCGAGGCTGATCATCTCGTCCTGGTCAATCGAATTAAAAAGCACACTGAATTTGAACACGAATTTGAAAGCGGGTTATTGAAACTGATGGCGATCGGACTGGGCAAACAAAAGGGTGCAGCAGTATATCATGAGGCGATGCTGACCTATGGCTACCCCAGGGTAATATTAAATGTTGCCAGAAAGGTACTGCAAGATACAAATGTCCTGTTTGGGCTGGGGGTTGTAGAAAACGGTTACAATCAGACCGCGGCTATCGGCCTCTGCCCGCCGAAAAATATTGAGGAAATGGAAACAGACTTATTAAAAATAGCTAAAAAATTGACTCCCAGCCTTCCATTCGATCAAGCCGATATCCTTATAATCGATGAAATGGGAAAAGAGATTAGTGGTACCGGTTTTGACACAAAGGTGGTAGGTCGAATCGGTTTGCCGCTGGTTACAAGAGAGCCGGAAAGCCCTCGGATTAAACGTATTCTGGTGTGTGATTTATCGGCAAAGTCAGAGGGAAATGCGGTAGGTGTCGGCATCGCCGACTTTATTACCCAGCGCTTGTTGGATAAGATTAATATGAATGCTTTGAACATCAATACCATAACGGGCGTTTGCCCTGAAATGGGGAAAATTCCGCTCACACTAAAAAACGACCGAGAGGCGATTCGCACTGCCATAAAATGTGTCGGGTTAATACCTTTGGCGCAATTAAAAATAATGCGGGTCAAAAACACCTCCCTCATCAGAGATGTTGATATTTCACAAGGATTTGAAAATGAACTGCTTCAGCGCAGCGATCTTACAATAGTCGGAGAAAAAAAGCCGATGATTTTTAATCCATCGGGCAATCTGGAACCTTTTTAGGCGTAAACTTTTGATTAGGAGAATCTGACCTATGAATTCAAGAGAACGTATTCTGTCAGCCCTTGCTTTAAAAGAACCCGATATTGTGCCCTTTGCCGATTGGATCGATGAAAGCGCAAAACTGAATCTGGTTAAAAGCATGGGAGAAAAAAAACTCAATGATGCTGAGCTTGCAAAAAGACTAAATATGGATGCGTTAATTTTCTATTCCGATCACTACATTGCACCACAGTTTTGTAAGAAAATTACCGATTCAGACGGACGCGTGCATT
>CAZSON010000361.1:0-3006 GCA_964608375.1 uncultured Desulfobacter sp.
TTTATTCTGAATAAAAGTACCTATTCCGCTTTAACCAGCTGGATGGTGTTCATCAAATCCCTTGAAGCCTTTTCCGGGTCTTCCGCCCCAACAATGGCAGATACCACGGCAATACCGTCTGCACCGTTTCGAATCACCTGGGTGGCATTACTGCGATTCAAGCCTCCGATGGTCACCAGAGGAATCTTTATGTTCTTTCTGATTTTCCTCAGCCCATCTAATCCTAAAATCGGGGCTGTATCGGTCTTTGTAGGCGTTGCGTAAATGGGGCCTACACCGAGATAGTCTGCCCCCCCTTTCTCAGCTGCTACGGCATCTTCCAGGGAGTTGGCCGATATACCGATAATCATGGCATCTTTTACAATCGATCTGGCCATGGCCAGCGGCATGTCGTTCTGACCAAGGTGCACACCGTCAGCGCCAACGGCCAGGGCCACATCTAGCCGATCGTTGATAATCAGAGGGATGTCACGGATTCTGAGAAAATCTCTGATGGCCAGGGCCTGCTCAATGAATTCGCGGGTTGAGCCAATTTTTTCCCGGAGTTGAACACAGCTGGCCCCTCCGTAAACCGCGGCTTCAACAATGTCCGACGTCGGTCTACCGCGGGCCAGTTCCCTGTCCGTTACAAGGCATAAAGTGTAATCGATGTTTTTCGGTTTCAAAATATGGTCCTCATAGGTTAATAGTTTTCCTCAAATCTTGCGCCCATCGCGAGATCTGCCGGGGTAATGGTGTAGAGCGCATCGATCAGTGCACTTTTAAAACTTCCAGGAGCAGCGGCCTTTTCTCCGGCCTTTTCTCCGGCCAGTCCAAAAAAGGCCAGGGCTGCAGCCGTAGCGCTGACCCGGTCATCAACCACTGCCAGGAAGGCGCCGATGATCGCCGTCGACACACATCCGGTTCCCGTAACATATCCCATGAGCGGATGGCCGTTTGCTACCCGGATGGTCCGATCGCCATCAGTCACAAGGTCCATGGGGCCTGTGATGGCAAGGGTGGCTTGGATCTCACCGGCAAGAACCCCGGCTATCTCAGCAGCCTCATCAACCGAATGCGCGGCATCCACCCCCTTTGTTTTTATGTCACTCCGCCCGAGCGAAAGGATTTCCGAAGCATTTCCCCTGATGACGCTTACGCGGGTCTGATCTATGATGCTTACGGTCGAACTCATTCGGAACGAACTGGCGCCGGCGCCCACCGGGTCGAGTACAATCGGCGTGTTTAGCTCCGTGGCTTTTTTACCGGCAATAATCATCGAAGCGATCCGGCCCTTAGAGGGAGTGCCGATGTTAAGAACCAACGCACCGGCAGTTGATACCAGCTCTTCCACTTCATTTTCGGCATGGGCCATCATTGGCAAGACCCCCATGGCAAGTAGCGCATTGGCCGTATAATTCATGGCGACAAAATTGGTGATGTTATGAATGAGCGGCTTTTTCTCTCTAAGAGCCGCCAGGTTTTGTGCTGCTTTTTCAGATAATTTCGCCATGATTTTTCTCTTCTACTTGAAAAACAAAGGCCGGTTCCCCGCAGAAACGGCCTTTTACCCAAAAATTGAGTTTTACGTCTTTTCCTTACGCTGGTATTATCCAGATCAGGTTCAACGGGTGTATTCTCAGGCTTACAAGCCACCCCAGATAGCAATTTTTTTAATTCTTAAAATTAAAAAAAATCGGTCATGCTGTCAAGTGGAAAGCTGCTGCGTTGTGAATTTATTATGGAAAAAAGAAAAATTGCCCAAAAGACATTTGCAAACAGACCTTAAAACCGATAAGCATTGATGACTTCACAAAAAATCCAATTTTGTTGTCTTCGCAAATAATAACTCAAGGAGAATAAGAATGTTTACAAGCGCATTTCCGGAAAAAAAGCGGATTGCAGAATTGACGGCTAAAATGTTTTTAGAAGTCGAGGCAATACATTTTCGATCTGATGAGCCGTTCAGGTTTACTTCCGGGTGGGCCAGTCCTGTTTATATAGACTGCCGTAAACTGATTTCATTTCCCAGGGTAAGACAAACTCTTATGGATTTTTCAGTCTCTGTTATTCTCAGCAATATTGGTTTCGAATCGGTAGACGCTATAGCCGGTGGGGAAACTGCAGGCATTGCATTTGCAGCATGGATAGCCGATCGATTGATGTTGCCGATGCAATATGTCCGGAAAAAACCTAAAGGATTCGGACGAACGGCGCAGATTGAAGGGGCCTTCTCCGAGGGTGATAAAATCCTCCTTGTCGAAGATTTAACAACCGATGGGAAAAGCAAGGTTAATTTTTGTGAGGCCTTAAGAAAGGCCGGTGCGATCGTGTCTGATACTTTCGTTCTTTTTTATTATGATATATTTCCTCAGACAAGAGAGGTCCTGAAAAAAATTGATGTGCAGATGCACTACCTGGCAACATGGTGGGATATACTCGATCAATGTAAAACGCTCGGATATTTTGATGAAACAACATTGGCGGAGGTTGATAGCTTTTTACACCACCCGGTGGAGTGGTCAGCTGCACATGGCGGAACTTCCAGTTTCCAGCAGGTTTGACTTAATTGCAGGCTACGGGGAATGCGCTCGCTGTTTCGGTTCAAGAGTTTTTTCAACCATCTCAAAAATGATCTTTTAGAGATTGGATTAATAAGTTAATAAAAAGAATATTGAATTGTGAATTGGGGTCAGGCCACGGCAACTTATTGATATCTAAAGATTAAGGTTCCAGGAAGATGTACCCAGGAATAAAATGTCGTTTTGCTCTCGCCATAAGCCCCAAAGAAAAACGGTCTTTTTGGCCTTGAAAAGCTCAATATAGGCCTATTTCAGAGGGTAGAATCGGCAATTATTCGTTCTATATCAATTAGTTCCTGTAGCCCGACCCCATTACAGCAGCATGTACTGCCCAAGGGGTTTCGAAGGGTTAGAGACTATGGCTTTCTTCATAGTAATGCCAAAAAACTTCTGGTTCTGGTACAGCTGATTCTGCATGTCATTATCAAGGAAATTGAACAACGTT
>CAZSON010000362.1:0-3006 GCA_964608375.1 uncultured Desulfobacter sp.
AACCGCTCCCTGAATAGTTGCCCTTAATTTTGTTTACAATCAATTAAGGTGATATTGAAACCAAAATGCACATCGCTTAGTCCTGCCAAGTCCGGTCCATCCAGACGGTCACTCGAGTTCTCTTTGCCTCTGTCATCTACTGTCTTTTCTCCCTGCGCTGCTGCAGCGTATTTGTTCGTCTATCCTATCTCCTGCCAGACAGCTTTGCATTCGAACATCCATGATTACAAGGGCAATGGTCTGGGTGGCCCTTTCCGGGTTGCAACCGCAGTCTATTTCCTGGTGATCCTGCCGCAGTTTTCCTGAGCAAGACAGGCTGGGCTTTTCCCTTCGTATAGGCAAGCACGCAGAGCAGAGGCAACTGTTATACTTTTGGAAAGGAGGCAGGAAGCGATTCCTGGGCTCTGTACCCAGGCTCACCCTTGGCGAGTTCACAGCCAAGATAGCTGACGTGGTCCATCTGCTAGACAAGCCCCACGCGCACAATGGTCGAGCAGACCGTGGGGGCCGTCTTGGCCTTCGAACATGTGGGCCAGCCAGGGGTCTTCGGTGTAGTGCTTGCCATACAGGGGGTTGACATTTTCTTTGCAGGGTAGCAAGATGAAATAGGCGCCCGGGTCCTCACGATAAGCTGCATTTTCAATCATCCATACAGCCCGGCTCCTTAAACGGCTAGGTTACTCGTTAAAAATATTCGAAAGATAATTACTCAGATTTCGCATCTGATATCTTATGGAAAGCCACATCAGACAGAGGGTAAAAAGAAATTTTTGATGTTTGGAAAATGGCAACAACGCGGATAAATGCCGGAAAACCGGCTTTCCTGTAATTTTTTTTGGAATGAAAGGAGAAAATATGAACCGTCGAACATTTATCAAAGGATTTGGTCTCGGTACTGCTATGGCCGCGGTAAGTGGACTGAAGACGGCTGGTGCCAGGGCTGAAAAAGAGAAACGGGTTTGGCGTATGGTTACGTCATGGCCTAAAAACATGTCTATTCTTCAAAGCGGCGCCGAGCGATTTGCCAAGCATGTGGCCATACTAAGCGAAGGCCGCTTGAAAATCCAGGTGTATGCCGGTGGCGAACTGGTTAAGCCTCTGGAAGTGTTTGATGCGGTGTCAAATGGAACGGTGGAATGCGGCAACTCGGCTTCCTATTATTGGGCGAAAAAAGTACCTGCAGCTCAGTGGTTTACGACCGTCCCATTTGGGCTCCGGGCATCGGAGTTGAATACCTGGCTCCATAAAGGTGGAGGGATCGAGCTGTGGCGCGAAGTGTATGCCCCTCATAATGTAATTCCCATGCCGGCTGGAAATACGGGGATGCAGATGGGCGGATGGTTCAACAAACCAATCATGTCTCCGGCTGATTTCAAAGGACTGAAAATGAGAATACCAGGTTTAGGTGGACGGGTTTTAACTAAATTAGGCGCTGAAGTCATTCTGCTTCCAGCTGGTGAAATTTACGCAGCTTTGGAATCGGGAAAAATAACCGCCACGGAATGGATAGGGCCTTATCATGACACGCAAATGGGATTCGACCGAATATCAAAATTTTATTATGCGCCTGGGTGGCATGAGCCCGGAACTGGATTTGAGTTTATTATCAACCAGAAAGTTTATGAAGCCCTTCCGCCTGATCTCCAACTTATTTTAAAAGTCGCAACACAGGATCTTGCCGCCCAGGTTTTCACTGAATTCGAATATTTTAATACCAAGGCCATGCTGAAAATTGCCGATGCAAGGAAGGTCCAGTTGCGTCTATTCCCACGCGCAACATTGAGGGAATTGGAAGGGTTCGCTACTGAAGTTCTTGAAGAAGAAGCGTCTATCGACGTAAAATCTCGCCAGGTTCATAATGCGTACGTTCGGTTTAAGCACGATATAAGAAAATTCGAACTGCTCAAAGGAGCCAATTGGGAAGCTTAGTTCAAAATAGAACTCTTGGGCCTTAGGATCTGGTCAGAAATAAATGGCTCTGCCTGAGCTGATTAAGAAGACAACGTGGATTGTTATCGATGCTCTTATGAAATTCGAACCAAAAAAAACAATCGTTTTTCCGATCATTGCACTTTTTGTATGTGTATCAGTCGGAATTGAGGTCATTGCTTACAAAGTCAATGTTACATCGCTTGCACGAATCCAGGATGAGCGGGAGAGGGAGAAAACTGAGAGCATCAGTTTCATAATCAAGGCAATCATTGAAAATCACGTAAAAGCGCAGCAAGCTATGGCCAAAATCCTTCAAGAGAACAAGGAGCTATCTGAGGGTTTGGCTTACTTTTCCGCTTCCGGAAATTCGGATCCTGTCAATGATGTGGTTATCCGCCTGTTCCCAACCCTCAATGTGGATATTTTTCTTCTCACCGATGTGAGCGGGAAGATTGTGGAAACGAATACTGTGGAAAAGGGGGGTGATTATCCATTGCCCGGTGTCGGGGAAGCCCTGAATGGCAACACAACTACAACGGCTGAGGAAGGCCCGGAGGGGTGGGCGATTCGCACAGTGGCCCCCGTTTACTGGCCTTTGGCAAGAAATTTGTATGGAACGCTGGTGATCGGTATCAAAATCGGAGACAAATTCGCCAAAAAGATTGCAGATGCGACTGAAGCTCAGATTTCATTTGTTCACTCAGGGGGAGAACTGCTGGCAAGTTCGGCTCCTTCGGATTATAGGCGCCTAATCCTAAAGGAGCCAGCAATGCAAAGCATCGGGGAACACAGATCTTTACTCTATCACAATCCAACGCAGCCTGTTTCCACAATTTATGTCCCCATAACGGTTGCGGACGAAACGTTTAGCTTGGTTATCCAGCAGGATATAAGTAGAAGTATCATGCAGTTGAGGCAGGAGCGTAGGAATCTATGGTGGATGTTATTGGGGATCGTAGGGTTGATTCTATTAGCTGCCCTCTGGTTGATCTATTATGTAGTCCGGCCGCTCAGAAGCCTGGAGTCAAAAACGCAGGTGATGATAAATGACTTCTCAGGTACTTATGCGCATGT
>CAZSON010000363.1:0-2997 GCA_964608375.1 uncultured Desulfobacter sp.
AGCGTAGCGATACCTCAATTTTAGATCACTTATAACTTTAGATCACTTGACACTTTGTATTAATTAAAGGCAGAGCCGATTAACTCTGACCCGGGTCCAGAGGTCCAGATTTTTAATACTGAATAAACATTAAGAAAGGAGCTATTATAAAATGAAAAAAAATCTTGAAATTGGGGACACAGCATCAATTACAAAAATCATTACCGATGAGCACGTTAAGCAGTTTGCGGAAATTTCAAGTGACAGAAATCCGATTCATCTGGACGATGCATTTGCCAGGACAACGATATTCGGCCGGCGTGTGGCCCACGGTATGTTGGTTGCGGGGCTATTTTCCGGCCTGCTCGGTCAAACATTACCCGGAGAGGGAACGATTTATCTCGGGCAGACGCTTAAATTCGTCAAGCCTGTTTTTATCGGAGATGAAGTCACGGCATCGGTTAAAATCGTAACCATCCGTGAAGATAAGCCGATAATCACCCTGAAAACCGTCTGTACCAATCATGACGGTGAGGTGGTTATTGATGGAGAGGCTGTTGTGAGGGTCTGAAACGGATCGAAGCAACATTCCAGATACAGGATAACTCTGACAAAGGATTTCAAAGCAACATGCGCAAACACAAAATCATTCGGAGCATCTGTTATTTCTCCGACACTCTGGATATCGGCATATTAAAGCGATTGGAGACTATTGCAACCCGGCTCGAAGCCGATGGTTATGAAATTCAGACAAAAAGAATCTGTTCCAAAGATCGGTCGATTGCAGCCATCCGTTCCGTTTTTTTTGACCCATCGCTTTACTTAAGCGTTGGGAGCCTTGATCGCGAAACGGCCCGCAATCAATTCAACGATTTTATTCACACAGACAATGTCGCGTTCAACCTGGACTTAAGCGACGGCGTTGTTCCAAAAGACAGTGACTTTTTATTCAACATCATAAAAAGCCGCCCCGGAAAAACATTCAGCTTCACATACACTTTCTGCAATTCTCCTTCCAGCCCTTACTTCCCTTCAGCGACATATCAGAAAAATGGTTTTTCGATCGGCCTTCAGCCGACCGATCTGTCCATCGGCTGCAACTCATTGGACAAATGGTTTCAAAAAATGAAATCGGTATGGGATGAGATTTTCGAGCTGTTCGGCGGCGATCCCTTCTTTCTAGGCATTGATTCTTCGATCGCACCGCTTTTCACCGGAAAAAGCAGTCTGATTCATTTTATCAAAAAAATTCAAAGCTCCTTTTCACATTCAGTAGCAACAGATCTTTATCTTCAAATCAGCAATTTCATTAAGCAAAATAATCCAAAACCGATCGGGTTATGTGGGATCATGTTGCCATGTCTGGAGGACTTTGAATTGGCCCGGGAATATGAAGCCGGCGACTTCTCGATCGAAAGAAATGTCTTCCTATCCCTTCACTGTGGATTGGGAATCGATACCTATCCGGTCGGAATAAATGAATCTGCGCAAAAAATTTATGAAATTCTTTGTCTACTGCAAGGCCTTTCACAGCGTTACCATAAGCCGTTATCCGCCAGATTCGTTTCAGACGGCAAGGCTAAAATAGGCGAAAAAACAGATCTAAAAAATCGGTATTTAAAGGATGTGATTATAAACCCGTTGTGATAATTATGATGCCTAGGCTGTGGTACGGTCAGCCGGGTAACTGCCTATATACTTTATCGAAATGGTTTGCGCCTCCACCTGTTCCAACACCTTTGCAATATTTTCATCTTTTTCCGAACCTTCAAAATCTAGAAAGAAGCTGTAGTTGCCTGGCTCGGTGCGCAGCGGCATTGAAGAGATTCGGGTCAAGTTAATGCCGGCTTCCGCGAACAGCTTAAGCACACCGAAAAGACTGCCGGCTTCGTGGGATACCGCAAAAACGATTGAAGTTTTATCTCCACTTTCGGCAAAAGGCTCGCGGGACAGAAGCAAAAAACGCGTGGAGTTGGAAGGACCGTCCTCGATACCCTCTTTTATAATTTCGAGGTTATACAGTTCGGCGCACAGGGCACTTGCGATGGCAGCGGCGGCTTTGGGGTTTTCTCTTGCCAGCATCTTTGCGGCGCCCGCGGTATCGTAATACGGACGGGGCTCGAGCTTGTTGCGGGCAAGAAATTCCCGACATTGGGCCAGTGCCTGGGGATGGGAGTATGCCAGTCGAATTTCTCGATAATCTGTCATCTCGGTGGCAAGCAGGCAGTGGTTTACGGTCACCTTGACCTCACCGATAACTTTTAGATTCATGGTTGTGAGCAGATCGTTTACCTGGGTGACGGCACCTTCCAGCGAATTTTCAACCGGTACCACACCAAGGTCGAAGTGGCCATCTTCAACCCCGCGAAATACATCGATAAACTCTAGACAGGGAATATAGGCTCCGGCAGGAATCAGACGTCTTGCAGCGACCTCGCCATAAGCCCCATGCTCGCCCTGAAATGCGACCAGCTTCCGATCTTCTTCCTGAAGTCGCCTGCTCTCTTCGATTATTGTATTGAGGAGTTGTCTGGTAAACGAGCGTTCGATCAGATCCAGATTCAAACGCTCCGCGCGTGCCACAATATCTTCTTGCGGTTCCGGATCGATCGCCGGTAAATCAAATTTTTTTAATCGGAGCGCCAGCCCCATTCTTTCCTGAAGCAGGACCAGAAGTTCCCGGTCAATCTTATCTGTTTTTCTACGAATCTCTTCAAGTTTCATTTTTTCACCCCTAATTTTTTCAATAACGCGCGGGTTATCAACCCCTTAGTTGCATAAAAAACATGACAAGGGTAGGTTTAAAGCAACAACAATAAGGGCTCACAGATGATTGAGACAGCATTTTGGAATCAATCAATGGTGACATCCAGGATTTTTAGAAAAATTGCCATGTTTTTTGCCCTTCGGGAAAGCCGAGCATACTGCATATCCTTCGTTGCCAAGGGCTTGCGGTAGTGCACTACAGCTGCGCCCTTGGACGCCTCGGATCTGCAGCATCCTCGACTTTTGCAACGT
>CAZSON010000364.1:0-1343 GCA_964608375.1 uncultured Desulfobacter sp.
CAGGTCTCGGGCCAGTCCGGTCGCTGTCACCCCGCCGCCAATAATCAATACTTCTCTTTCTTCTCTAACCATCTCTATGTGGATCCATCCTAATGCTTTTAAAAGACCGCTTCACCCCCTTTTTTTCTAAAAAGATGTATCTGCTCCATATTCAAGGTCAATTCGATCGGCTGATGAAGCGTCGCTTTGGCATCGGCATTCAGGACGGCTGTCAGATTGTGGACGCCGGTGCTAAGATCGATATTTATCTCTTTCCCTAAGGGCTCGATCACATTGACGCCGGCCTTTATGCTGACTTTCTCTCCGGGCAGGCCGGATCCCTGTTCTTTTTCGCGGAAATCCTCCGGCCGAATGCCGAAAATAAATTCGGTTTCCCTCACGGAATCCAATTTTTTGGCCATGCCAGGAGAAAGAGGAATTTTGAAATCCTGCATATCGATCAAAAGACGTGAATGGTCTTGCAAAAGACGGCAGGGGATAAAGTTCATAGCCGGGCTCCCGATAAATCCGGCAACAAAAAGATTAGAAGGGTTTTTATATAGATTCAGGGGCTTTCCGACCTGCTGAACGATGCCATCTTTCATGACGACAATACGATTGCCCATGGTCATCGCTTCAACCTGATCGTGCGTCACATAAACAGCGGTCGCCTTCAGGCGTTCATGCAGTTTTTTTAACTCTGTTCTCATCTGAACCCGGAGCTTTGCATCCAAATTGCTTAAAGGTTCATCAAAAAGAAACACCTGGGGATCCCGCACAATGGCCCGGCCCAGGGCCACCCGCTGTCTTTGACCGCCCGAAAGCTGTTTGGGCTTTCGTTGCAGGAGTTTTTCAATCCCCAAAATATCGGCCGTTCTTTTCACCCGGGCCTCCCTCTCTTCCTTCGGCACTCCTCGTATTTTCATCCCAAAAACCATATTATCGAAGACTTTCATGTGGGGATAAAGGGCGTAATTTTGGAAAACCATCGCGATATTTCGATCTTTTGAGGCGAGGTCGTTGACCAATTGATCGGCGATAAAAATCTCGCCTTCAGTGATCTCCTCCAGGCCGGCAATCATTCTGAGAGTCGTTGTTTTGCCGCATCCTGAAGGGCCGACGAGCACCAAAAACTCCCGATCGGCAATCTCAAGATTTATGTTGTCCACAGCCACAACTTCATCAAATCGTTTGGTGACCCCTTTTAATAATACCCTGGCCATACATTGCTCCTAAAATGCCTTTTGCAAACAGTTTCCTCGAATTGAAAAAAGCCTCCCCTTACGGCCGGAAGCATAAGAGATTTGCCGGGCCGTGTCAATCTCAAAGCGGCTCGGATTGCCGTGCGGGACGAATTTAGATTC
>CAZSON010000364.1:1443-2993 GCA_964608375.1 uncultured Desulfobacter sp.
AATATATTCCCTCTGACCCCTGGTTTTAGAAACGGCAATTTCTTTATACTTGACACCGTTAATTTCAATGGATTATGGGAACAGTAACACCTTTTACCTATCAGTTCGGGTTGCGTTTGACATTTTAACCATCAATTTGAAGGAGGGAAATTATGTCTATTAAATCATCTTTTCGCTATGTCATCGCGGGTTTTGTTCTTTCGATGTTTCTTTCCGTAACGGTGCAGACCGTTCAGGCCGAAGTGAAAATAAAGTTCTGGCATGCCATGTCCGGCAAACGGATTGATCTACTCAAGGGGATGGCCGCGGATTTTAACAAGACGCATGCCGGAATCACGGTGGAGGCTCAATATGTAGGGAGCTACAATGAAACCCTGAATAAAACCATCACCGCGGTAAAGGCCGGAAATGGCCCGCATATTTTTCAACTCTATGAAGTCGGAACCCGCGGCATGATCGATGGCGGTATGATCGTACCGATTGGTGATATAGCCAAGCCCGGGGAGGTGGATTGGGGAGATTATGTCGATGCGGTGATGTCCTACTACACCATTGACGGCAAACTCTATTCAATGCCTTTTAATTCTTCAACCCCGATTCTGTTTTACAACAAAACGCAATTTAAAAAAGCCGGTCTGGATCCGCAAAGTCCTCCCGACACCTGGAATCAGGTCCGGGAAATGGGCAAGAAAATTATGGACAGCGGGGCCGCCGAAGCCGGTATCACCTGGAATCTGCACAGCTGGTATTTTGAGCAGTGGCATGCCGTTCAAAACGCCTTGCTGGCGGATCAGGGGAACGGTCGAAAAGGCCGCGCGCAAAAGGTTCTTTTTGATGGACCTGCAGGTGTTAATATCGTTAAGTGGTGGACCGGTCTGGAAAAAGACAAGATCTATTTGAATGCCGGCAGGGGTTGGAGTAATCACCGCAAGGCATTCATCAGCGGGCAGGCGGCCATGATGATTTCATCGACCTCGGATGTGACTCAGATGACAAACGCTTTCAATGAAAAGAAATGGGATCTGGGAACCGGCTTCTTGCCCAGACCGGACGCCGTCCCTCGGCAAGGCATGGCTATCGGCGGCGGGACCCTCTGGATGACAAAGGGACATCCGAAAAACGAACTGCAGGCCGCCTGGGAATTTCTAAAATGGATGAGCATGCCGAGACAACAGGTGACCTGGCATAAAGGAACCGGATATTTCCCAATTCGCAAAGGCGCCATGAAATTGCTGGAAAAAGAGGGGTGGTTCAAGAAATTCCCCAACTATCAGGTAGCCTTTGATCAGTTGCTCCAAACCAAAACATCGCTGGCTACGCAAGGGGCTTTGATCGGGGTCTTTCCGCAGCTCAGAGATGCGGTGCAATCTGCGATTGAAAAAGTGTATGAGAAAAAAGCGACGCCGGAAGCCGCACTGAAAGAGGCGGCTGCAAAGACCAATAAAGCGTTAGAGAAATACAATTCCCTGTACAAGTAGGGCGCCCTTTCCCTAAACCGGGAATTCAATACGCGCAACTTTGACAGTCTCGTAAAAAGTCATTTGCGAACG
>CAZSON010000365.1:0-2982 GCA_964608375.1 uncultured Desulfobacter sp.
CTGGCATATTTCCTTTCCATAAAGAGTTGAGATTCAGACTTTGTCAACATTTTTGTTCGGTGATCCGCTTTATATTTAAACCGGTTGAGCTTAAGATTGACCGGTTGGGTTAACTCTCAATTGATCTGATATGAAGATCGGTTTTAATGTGGGATTTTCGACCATCTTCATAGGTGATGGTGGTGTCGATATGGACCACATCGTTATCTGAATAAAGTGAATCGACAATCTTCTGATATCTTTTCCGGACAAAAGCCCTGCGCAGTTTCCGGGTTCGTGTTAGTTCATCATCATCCGCATCAAACTCTTTGTAAAGGTTTATAAATTTTAAAATCTTGGCCGGTTCAGGCAGGTCTTTGTTCGCCTGTCGGATTTGGTTTTCAATCAGGGCATATACCTCGTGTTTTTGTGAAAGTTCCGAATAACTGGTGTAGTTCAATTTTTTTTCATCCGCCCATTTGCCCACCACCGCATAATCGATACAAACAACGGCGCTAATGTACGCCAGTTTATCCCCGATTACCCAGGAATCCCTGATATAAGGGCTGAATTTAAGTCGTGTTTCAAGATACTGCGGGGCGAACGGTCGGCCGTCTTTCAACGTAAAGACATCCTTGGTGCGGTCAAAAACAACCAGGTGGCCGTCATCATCGATAAATCCTTTGTCGCCCGAGTAAAGCCAGCCGTCTTTTAGGGTTTTTTGGGTGGCTTCGGGGTTTTTATAATAACCGAGAAAGACGGAAGGGCTTCGGGTGATAATTTCCCCCTCTTCTGTGATCTTCACCTCGGTGTCTGTAATCGGATGGCCCACGGTATCAAATTTAATATCCCCGTTTCTATGCACCACCGATATGCCGGCTACCTCCGTCTGCCCGTAAATCTGTTTCAGATTGACTCCCAGAGCATGAAAAAACCGGAAATGGTCCGGACCCATCGCAGCACCACCGGTGTAAGCATTTCGGACACGGGAAAGCCCGAGATTGTCTTTGAGCTTTTTTTGCACCGCCAGGTGGGCCAGCCATTCGAGCGAGGACCAAAACCAGGGCACCGGTTTTTTTGCGAATTTAAGATTGGCCACATGGTAACCGATTTTAGTGGAAAGTTGGTAACAGATGCGCTTCAACCAGGAAGCGTCCAGATGCTTGACCTGAACGGTGCGGGTCATCTGTTCGTAAAGGCGCGGCGGAGCAAACATCACGTGGGGTCCTATTTCTCTGATATTTTCCTGAGCGGTTTCGGGTTCCTCGGGGAAATTGAGGGTGTACCCGATTTGAAGACCGCAGGAAACGGACATCATCTGTTCGCCGATCCAGGCGAACGGAAGATAGGAGACATAATCATCGGTATCCCGACAGGGATCAACCGACATGAGGTTTTTCCCCATACGCAGCATGTTGAAATGGGAAAGCAGAGCCCCTTTCGGCAACGCGGTGGTTCCGGAGGTATAAAAAAGAAGAGCCACTTCGTCACCATGGCCCTTTGAAATCATTTCCCCAAACAGGTTCGGCTGCTCTTTTTCCAGCGCTCTCCCCAGTTCCTGCACCTCTTTTAGGCTGATCAGGCAGTTCTGATTATAATTGCGCATCCCTTTGGGGTCGTCCCATATGATTTTTTTAAGTTTTGGGCATTCATCAAAAATGGACAGCGCCTTATCTACCTCTTCCTGACCTTCGCCGAACAAAAACTTGGTATCGGAGTGTTCGACAATGTACTTGACCTCATCGATAAGAGAGTCCTGGAACAGCCACACCCCCACACCCGCTGCACAGAGCGTTGCCATTTCAGCCCAGAGCCCTTCGGGCCGGTTGTCTCCGATCATGGAAATCTTATCGCCTTTTTGAAGACCCAGAGAGACGAGACCCAAAGATAGGTGTTTGACGTTTTCATAATAATCATGCCAGGTGATCGGTCGCCAGATTCCGAATTCTTTCTCCCGCATGGCCACCCGGTTTTTGGCGTATTTTTTTGTCTGCTTTAAAAAAAGCTTTGGAATCGTCAGATCTTTCGTAATTTTAATGCCGTTTCGATCTGTTGGGGCGGCCGGGCTATTTTCGTGTGGCATATAAATCCTCTTCGCCCAAGTAAGCCTTGATCACTTCGGGATTGCGCTGAACCTCCTGAGGTGTCCCGTCGATGATCATATTCCCGAAGTTGAGCACAAAAACACGGTCGGAGAGATCCATGACAACACCCATATCATGCTCGACCAGCAGGCACGTGACCTGCCAGCGCTTTTCTTCGTTGATGTCCAGGATAAACCGGGCCATATCCTCCACCTCTTCGAGATTTAATCCGGCAAGCGGTTCATCCAGGATCAACAGCTCAGGTTCCAGCGCCAGCGCTCGTCCCAGTTCAACCCGTTTTTGAAGGCCGTAAGGGAGCATGCCGACCGGTTTATCCCTGATGGATTCGATTTCGAGCAGATCGATGATCTCTTCCTCGATAAAGGTCCGGTGTTCGATCTCTTCCCGGGCTGTTTTGCCTGCATAGAAGGCGCCGCTCACAATACCCGACCGGTAATGGTTGTGTCGGCCGAGACGAATATTGTCCAGGACGGTCATACCGCCAAAAACTTCCACTTTCTGAAAGGTTCTGGCCATGCCCATTTTTGCCCGATCGTGTGGCTTCAGCCCGTTTATTTTTTTCCCCTTAAATCGGATATCACCCTTTTGGGGACGATAAAGGCCGTTGATGCAATTCATCATGACCGTTTTGCCGGCGCCGTTTGGGCCGATGACCGAATGAATTTCTCCTTTCCGGATGTTCATACTGACACTTTCCAACGCATTAACCTTACCGAAAGACATATGAATTTCATTGAGTTGCAGCAGGGCGGTGTCTGTTTTGATTTCATCTGTCATGGTCAATATTCCGGGTTTCTTTCAACGCATCGGTTTTCGATCAATCAGAGAATAATCACTTTTTTTACCGCTTTGACAATTTTTTCCGGATCGTCCATAACCTGGAGGATCTCAAAATCAT
>CAZSON010000366.1:0-2973 GCA_964608375.1 uncultured Desulfobacter sp.
TTAAGATTTCATCTGAGATGAGACCCGTTTGATCAGACCCATTATACCGTCGGGCATAAAAATCATAACGAACACAATTCCAGCTCCATATAAAATCATATAGTATTCTCTCAAGAACCTCAACCATTCCTTTAGAAGCACAAGGAAAATCGTTCCGATTATCGGGCCGAGCAGGGTACCCGATCCTCCGACCAGGGCCATTACAAGTACCTCGACCGACAAATCGACGGAGAACACTTCCGGACTGATCGATCTGATGTAGCTGGCGTATAGACCGCCTGCAAGACCGGCAAATAGACCGGCAATACCGAAGTTGATCAGTTTGGTGGTCAAAGGATTAACGCCCATGACGGTGGCCGCCAGTTCACCGGCTTTAAGCGACAACATAGATCGTCCGTATTTCGACTTGCGCAGACTTAGCGTGAGCAGCATGGTAACTAGAATAAAAAACAGGACCAGGTAATAATAGGAAAACCGTGATGCAAAGGCCCAACTGCCCAATGAAGGGGGCGGGATATTGTTTAGTCCGTTGGTTCCATTGGTTACCTCTTTCCAGTTGAGTATGACCAGTCGCACAATTTCGCCAAATCCAAGTGTGATGAGAACAAAGTAATGGCCAGCGATACGAATGGCTGGAAGTCCGAGTAATATTCCGGCTAAAGCAGCGGCGGCGGAAGCAATAAGGAGGGAGGGGAAAAAACTGAGGGTTGTCCCGATGGTCAATCCGGCCGTGATGTATGCGCCTATGGCGAAAAATCCTGCATGACCGATTGAAATAAGCCCCAAATAACCATGAATTAGATTGAGGCTATAGGTGAGAATGATAAAGATTCCGGTAAAGTTTAATATATTCATGTAATACCGTGAATCGCGAAAAAAGATCGGCAAGATCATTACCGCTCCCCAAATTATCACCGATATGATGATTTTCTTTTTTTCAAAACCCATTAGAAACCAACCTATACCTTTTCCGCTATTTTTTCCCCGAAAAATCCTTGCGGCATGGCCATAAGGACAGTGATCAGGATAAGAAACGAGATCACATCTTTGTATGCAGACGTCACGTGTGAGGCCACCAGGACCTCTGTGAGGCCAAGAAAGATACCGCCGACCACGAGGCCAGGGATACTGCCGAATCCACCGATTACAATGGCAATAAAGGCTTTGACAATAATGGCCAGCCCGACTTCCGGGTCGAGAAACCAAAGTGGGGCCACCAGAAAACCGGCGATCGTTGCCAGGAGGGCGGCCAGTATGAACGTGAGGTTGATCATTCGTTTAACTTTTATGCCCATAAGCTTCGCTGCTTCCTGATCCTGGGCTGTGGCTTGCAGCTTTCGGCCGATTGCGGTGTGGGAAAAGAAAAGAGATTGTCCGGTGAATACGAATGCCGTGACTGCAAAAATTAGCAGTTGGTGGTGTGAAATAACAACTGCGCCAATATTTAGAACGTCATCTCCCAACAACGAATTCAGTTTCAAAGGATCCGGCCCCCAGATTGCCAGTGCGCTGTTTCTGAGCAGAATGCTCATACCGATGGAAGCGATAATCACTGTGGACACCGGCTGACGTCTTATAGGCAGATAGGCAACCTGGTTGAAAAGTACGCCCAGTACGCTCATGGCCAAAAGTGAGGCAATAAAGGCAAGCCACAGGGGCATACCCAGATATGAAGAAAAGGCGTACCCGAAATATCCTCCAAACATGACCAACTCACCATGGGCGAAGTTAACCGCCCCGACCGCGTTATACACAAGCGCAAAGCCGAACCCGGCCAGGGCATAGATACATCCCATGGAAAAACCGGCAATGATTTCCTGAATCATTTCTTTTTTACATACCGTCTTTTAAACAATTTTCAAAAATCATATATTCCCCCGACCTTTTTGAAAGAAGCGTTCTGCGAATCAAGCGCTTTCATTTTTGGGTAAAGTCATACTTTTTTTTCAGTTCAGGGACGGCCTTGCCATCTTTTATGTGGTACTGCACAATGATTGCAAAAAAAGCGCCATTGTGCTCCTGATCAAACTTATACTGACCGGCCAGACCTTTATATTTGGCAGTTTCCAACCAGTCTCTGATCTTTGTCCTATTCGGGCCAACCGCCTTGATCGCTTCGAACAGAAAATTGGTTGTATCATAGTATAGGAGGGCAAATGAATCCGGTTTCTTCTTGAATTTTGCGATATATTTTTTAGTCCAGGCCTGAATATTTGGATCAGGGTCAAAATTGGGAAGGGTGACGGTTTCTACGTAAACCCCTTCCATGGCTTGGCCGACCAACTTGTGTACAGAAGGCATTGATGCGGCCGAAGACGCCATGTGGGGAACATTGATTCCCAGATCACGTTGTTGTTTTAGAATAATGGCCGTGTCCGAAGGGTGGGCCTGGGAAATGATTATGTCCGGGTCCGCACGTTTGATCCGCATGAGCTGGCCGGTCATGTCTTTGTCGGATTTTTCGTGCCATGTTTCGGCTACAGGTATAATACCTTTGGCCCGGAGGATATTGGTAATGATTTCATGGCCCGACTTGCCGTATTCTGTGGTTACGCTCATCAGCGCAGGTTTTTTACTTTTCAGCTCTTCGATGGCATACAGTGTACAGGCCCGCTTGGTAATACCGTCGTGCGGGTAAGTTCGAAAATACCATTGATTATCCATTTGGGTCAGTTTGCGTGTCCCGGAAGTGCTCAACAACGGGATCTTTTCTTTTTTCACCTCCGGGAACATCGCAAACAGTTGAAAGCTGTAAATCGGACCTAAAATGGCGCACACGTTCTTTTCCAGAACCCGGTCCAGCGCGGTTACGGCTGTTGTGGTTTTATCAGCCGAATCCTCAATGATCAGCCTTATCTTTGTTCCGTTTATTCCGCCTCTTTCGTTCCATTGCTCAGCAGCTAAAATGGCCGCGTTGATTTGCCGTTGGCCCAGGATGGCCAAACCTGAAGTCTGGGAACTGATGACGCCCAC
>CAZSON010000367.1:0-2971 GCA_964608375.1 uncultured Desulfobacter sp.
GCAAACAGTATCTTTTAATTATCAAAACTCTTTATCGATTAACCCTGAAACGACAATTATGGCCGATAGATTGATCTTTTAAATCGCATTGCGTAATCTAACGGCCAGCAACACATCACGGAAACTCTCTTGCTCCGTAAGATACGGCGCATCAATATCACCTTCTATATGGTCCCAGCCAATACCCTTCAACTGCTCAATAAAGGGGATTTGCACATAGGTTTTTCATCCGGCGTTTGTGCCATATGCCCTTCTTATTAGCCTCTTTTTTACCCATTTTTAAGGGCATTACCCCTTTTCCGCCAGACCGCCGCGCGACCACGGCTCATGAATTCTACGGAACCTGCCTTATGAGAAGATATATACTTCCGCAATAAAAAATAATGTAATAAAAAACAGTGTTTGCCGACTAACGGTTAAGGAGGTGAATCACGTGGGTCCTAAGTGATATAACGGAAGGATCGGTTTCAGATGAAAAAGAGAAATAATGTGAATAATATGTGATCAATGCTGACGGAGGCAAAAAATATATTTAGTGAAAAATTTGCAGTTTGTAAGAACGCGTTTTCCCTCGACAGGACTTTTGATCCAATTGCAAAAAGAAAGGAGACATCATGATGAAAACAACAAACAAAATAATATACGGGTTGCTGCCGGTGGCACTCATGCTATTGTTTCTGGCGCCGGCCGGATTTAGTAGCCAGTCCGTGAAACATTCCTCAATCGAACCGGAGCAGCATACAAAGATTCGTATGACGGAACAGGCCCCGGGTAAGGTGGTCTACTGGGTATTGCCAGGTCCTCGTGAGTTGGATCCTGCTCTGTTCGGTACTCCGGACCACCCCAAGATGCTTTTTAAAGATAAGTTTCAGGCTGCCGAAAGGGCGGTTGCGGCACACAAAATGCCTCCCTCGGTACCCCAGTTACTCAAGAACCTTCCGTTTTTAGTCGGCGTTCCGCTGAAAGCCAGGGTGCTTGATGCAAACGGTCACTGGTGGCTGAAACATCCGACCCTGTTTAGCAATAAGGCCCGCATCATCAGCGGTAACTTCAAAGCCACATATTGGGATGTCGTAAAGATAGACCCGCCTGGACCACCGGGAAAGACTCCGGATAAGGCGGAGATGGTGGCGCATTTCACAGATCCCTCCGGGAACAATTATCGGGTGGTGTTGAACCACGTGATAAAGCCGCCTTTTCCCGGATACGAAACAGCCGGAGGGGTCATGATCGATGGATACCACCATGGCAATACAGGCACAGGCAGTCCGTTGATGCCAAAAGTCAAAACCTATGGCGCACTCTGGGGCGTGGGCGATATTTACATCAACGGCAAGCTGACAGAACCTCACCGCGTGATGCACATGATGACCACTGAGATCGTACGCGATCGAGACTATCATCTGGCGCTCGATAGTGAGATGCCGCTGCCGGCAGATCGATGGCACATAAAAGGACAGCCCCATCACACTCATTTGGTGGTGCTGCCGATCACACCGGTTAAGGGGCATGGACCGGTATTCAAGCCGCTTAAAACAGCTTTTATCCTGCCAAACGGCAAGCCACAGCCCTTCATCCACGTGATGTACGAACAGGATGAGATTCATAATTAGATTGATGAAGCTCAAGGATTCAAGGTGCCCCTTTTTGGGGCACCCGCCGCCTAAACCATATATGTAAAAGAGGAGATATTGAAATGATACTGAACAAGCGAGGTACTACTATTTTTATTTTGGCGACTCTGCTTTGGTTCCCCAGCCTGGCGTTTATAAAAAATACATGGGCCGGTACCTCAAGGCGCATTGAACTGACGGCTAAGGAATTTCGTTTCGAATCCGACCACTTGACCGTCGAGCACGGACAAACTGTGACCATCGTGTTCCACAACAAGGGAGTCTTGCCACACAATTTAAGTATCGATGTGTTGGGGGTGAAAACCAAAACGATCTATCCGGATGAGACAGACAAACTCGTTTTTACTCTGCAAAAAGCTGGCAAATATCCATTCCGTTGCACGGTTCCAGGACATGCTGAAGCCGGCATGCGCGGCACCTTGGTCGTTCGCTAACGATAGATACGCCGTCGCTCAGTACGTGTATTCTTAAATACGGTTCCGAAGCATCCAGAGGTTTCCCTTCACGCAAGTCCTCTCGCGGTGTTACGACCTTGTACCTGGGTTTCAACGCCATTCGGCCCTCCTAATTTTAGTCGAGAATCGGCAATCCAAAATCAATACCTCATTTATCCGTCCTTGATTTTTTCATCCGGCGGGCGGATTCTTAAATGTCCCGGCTCCGCAGTCACAATGGCTCCGCACTGCAGCTCGTTTCCATATCTGTCAATTACACGCAGGCAAATCAGACCTTGCTGTCTGGCAGAGAAATTAACAAGGCGAACAATCCCAGAATGTTTGGTTTTGTGCACAATAGCGATTTCACCGAAATCCTTGTCCAGGGTCACAAGGATACGACCCTCCTTGTGGGCGCGTGCAAGAATTTCCTCATCACCGGGATCTTCCGGCCAGTCCCCTGCCCAAATCACGTCATGACCTGCTCCTTCAAGGTTTGTTCGAGCGCCACCCCAGACACACGTATCCAAAAGGATTTTCATGCATGAGACTCCAAAGGAAATGTTTCTATCCGTTCATGACCGACCATTCTTCGCGCATAGACCAGGCATGCTTGGATATCCGCCTGCTCTAACCAGGGATAACCTTTAAGAATGGTTTCAACCGTATCTCCAGCAGCAAGCATTCCGAGGATATGTTCAACCGCAATACGGCGCCCCCTGATGATAGGCTTCCCGCCGAAGATTTTCGGGTTTACAGTGATCCTCTCCAAAATTTTTTTTTCATCCATAACTATTCCCTCTCGTTTTTTTTAATTTTAGCTTGAAAAGAAACACTATCTCAATAGCAAATCTAAAATCCAAGCCCTTTTTTCCTTGCCAGAACCCCGTCCACCCATCGTTT
>CAZSON010000368.1:0-2970 GCA_964608375.1 uncultured Desulfobacter sp.
GAGTTCCGGATACCATGGTTTGCCCTTTCTATCTGTTTCAAAACCGTGTTTTTTTAGCCAATCGGTCATAAGCTTTGGTCTCTCATGGCAGACTTCGGGCTTTAACAAAAACTGTCTTTTCAGAAAATCGTTTAGCCTGGGAAAGTCATCAAGTGAAAGAAAACCGAAATTTGGATCCTTGAGGTATTTTACGCCGGAATCCGTCTTTTCATGGTGAAACACAAAGCCCTGCCTCTTTCTAAGTTTTTCGCTGTATTCTTCTTTCGGCCCAGGATCGGTTTTTCTCAATGCCGATATAGACTGTGCTTGAATTTCAAGGGCCAACTTGTGATGTTTTTCACCCATGAGTAAAGATATAAAGAAATTAAAGAGGTTGAGGTAGGACAGATTTCCCTCGGTGTACATGCGGTTTTTAAGTAATAAATTCAGGACTTCATTTGGCGGAAGTTTAATCATTTCGTGGATTACATCAGCATTTGCAAATACCAAAACAGTGTCAGCGTTCTCAGGTACTGTTCTGCTTGCCCTTATCCTGCCGTCACGGAAACTAATTCCGCCGTTGACTTTATGGTCCTTTGTGCGAATTCCAAGTTTAAAATTGATCCAACCCGAGTCGTTCTTCAAATACTTCTTGAACTTAGATCTGAATCTCAGATTGATCACCATTAGAAGAAGCAGATTATAAACAAGAAAATTGGTGTAATATGTTTTCATATTGGACCTCTTTGACCTTCCTTTAAAATTTAAAAAACTTCCCCGCAAAGTCTCCGATATTTATACCACAAAGTAGTATGAAAATGAGTTTCATATGTCAAGCAAAATTTCATTATTATCCCGGTCAATAATGCTTGATGGAAATCTAAGGCATGAAATTGGATCTATAAAATTAAACAAAGGTGCTATCGGGCACTTCAATACACCCGTACTTATTTCAAATATTCTTCCGTGTAAAGTGACAACTCGATCATCCGTTCAAGAAGTTCACCGGTCTGCAGCCCTGGAAAATTGTGAAGCACGAGTTCTTTACAAAACAGGCGGCTGATATACCGGAGCTTGCGGCTTTTCTTCTTTCCGGCATAGACAAAGTCTCTGTGCCCATTGTTAATGACAATCACATTTTTTTCCATCTCGAATCGCGAACGCCACATTTCACCGGGCGCCCTATGATATGTGTATCCTGGAAGACCTTTACGTGCTTCTCCGCTTTTGGGCAATTGATCCACAAGTGAGTCGGTGACGGTTATCAAGGCTTCATCTCTGCATTCGGTGTCCCTCTGTCGGACAACTACGCTCAATGAGGTCAGGCACGGTTCTGAAGGTGCAATAAAAACGACAGATTCCTCATCATCCCCCTGGAGTTGCCCCTCTCCGTCCGTGATTTCCCAATGATATACCAGGTTATCCCAAACGGTCCGCCGTGAGCGATCCCTGCAAACAACACGATACTTCTTGCGCTGGTCAACCGGGATCACACTCGATTTTGGTGATATCAGCGCACTGAACAAGGGGCCGGCATATTCAAAGAACTCTTTTTGTCCTTCTCCTTCGTCGTAGGTTTCAGCACCAGCTACAAAGTGCTCCTTTTCACTGCCCTTATCATCAAGAGGGCCTTCCCCCACTGATCCACCGGAGAAGAGACTTCCCGGTTTTTTTTGAGACTTTCCGCTATGAAGGTCAAACCAGTCATATTCTTCTTTTGGGAGCCGCAAAAACGCCTCTTTGAGCGCACGTCTGACCCGACGCAAAATCTGGCGGCTGGACCGCTCCTCTTCAGCCCTGCGCTGCTCTTCAATGATTTGTTGCAGGTTGTTTTCAACCGGAGCCAACGCCCGGCAAAAAACGTCAAAACGATCATCGCGAATAATCCCATGACGTGTCCCCGGCGTGAGAGTCAAAAACGGCGCATCCACAACCCCCTGCAGATACCCGGTAGTCCACGGATCTTTTTCAAAATAGTCAATATCGGTGATCGAAGGCAGGACCCGTGTACCCCTTCGATACAAACCAACTCGATTTACCGCGCCCGGATCACTGAGGTAAATTTCAAGATAGATATCTCCTTGTACGGTTTTGACCGGTTCCAGGTCATGGAGAAGTCGCCCGGTGAATTGCCGGGGGACCACAATAAATTCCTTGCGACCGGTCCGATCGATAACTTTAACCGTGACCTCCGTCCCTCTGATCCTGTCCCTGAGTTCAGAAGAGAGAAAGCGCTGAATCTTCTCCCCTGTCAAAGCCCTCAACCCCGGCAGTAGCGGATAGACCATCAGGTCCGTCCCTTTAAAGGGTAACAATATCCGTTTTTTCGAAACCGTAAAATCCGGCGAGTCCTTGGTCATAGTCATTTTGTACGGATTCCCATCAGCGCCGCAGCAGGTTAAATGAAGATTCTGGCCAACCGTCCAAAAACTGAGAAGACCGATACCGAATTCTCCCTGGATACCCTTTGCGCCTTCGGATTTGAACTGTCGTTTGATGGAATCACAAATATGGGTCGCCACACGACGAAAATCAGGGAGGCCCTGTTCATCTCTTGGGATTCCGTCACCATCATCGATGATCTTGAGGTAGAATTCACCCTGTTTTTTTCCTCTCATGATGATGATCTGCTTTGCGCCCGCATCGATGCTGTTTTCCACAAACTCGGCCACTGCTTTCAACGGATTGACCTGAGAATTGGCGATGATGCTGATGGCATTCCAGTGATCTGCAATACGCAACTTCCCGGCACGTACTCGTTTTTTTTTGTTTTTAACCGCGGATCTGGACATGATTGATCTTACGCTAGTTCTGAATGAATTTATTTCCCCTTGATACGATTATAACCAATAATTTATAATAGAATTCTGAAAACTTTAGATAATTGTGTACTGAACCTATTTTTTTGTCAAGTTTTACTATCTCAAAATCTAAGGGATGTGGTTTGTTCCAAAGTGCTTGAAAACCAAAGAGAAAAAATTTTATGCAAAA
>CAZSON010000369.1:0-2968 GCA_964608375.1 uncultured Desulfobacter sp.
CTTGTCATAGAGGGTGCTGCGGCTGATCCCAAGGCGGATGGCCGCCTCTTTTTTGTTCCAGCTACATTCATCCAGGACCTCTGCGAGCAATTTTTTCTCGTTTTCATATATTGTTCCGTGCGGTCCACCTGTATGGACAGACTGGGCGCTCACCAGCGATGATGGGAGATCAAACACTTCGATCCGGCTCCCTTTGCTCAGCACCACTGCATGTTCAATGATGTTTTCTAGTTCACGAACGTTTCCGGGCCAATTATAATCCAAAAGAAGCCGAAGGGCCTCGGAGCTGAATTCATCAATTTTCTTGCCCTGTTCATCGGCAAATCGAGCAAGAAAGTGCCGGGCGAGAAGCGGCAGGTCATTGCGCCTGTTTCTCAGCGGTGGAAGCTGGATCGGAATCACGTTGAGACGATAAAAGAGATCTTCTCGGAATTGGCCGGTTTTAACTTCCTGGATAAGATCTTTATTTGTGGCGGCAAGAATACGGACGTCCACCGTCAGGGTCTCTTCCCCTCCGATCCGTTCAAATTTCTTGCTCTGAAGTACTCGGAGCAGTTTGATCTGTGCGGACGGATCGATTTCACCGATTTCATCCAGAAAGACGGTACCGCTGTCGGCCTGCTCAAAACGACCGGGTTTCTTGCGCCCGGCTCCGGTAAAGGCGCCTTTTTCGTGGCCGAAGAGTTCGCTTTCTAAAAGTGTCGGGGAGTAGGCAGAGCAGTTAATCACAACGAACGGTTTATCTTTGCGGGGGCTTTGCCGGTGCAGGGCACGGGCAACCAATTCTTTTCCGGTACCGCTTTCACCCTGAATGAGAACCGTGGAATCGGTGTTTGCAATATCCATGATGAGTTTATAAACGACCTGCATCTGGGGATTTTTCCCGATGATACCGCTAAATTCAGCGCTGTTTTCGGTGCGGGTCTTCAGCTCCTGGATCTCTCCTTCATAGACGGCGGAACGCTGAATGACACCGGATGTCTGATTGATGACCAGGTCGATCACATCCAGTTCCTTGCGCACGCAACTGCAGTTATCAGGACACGAGATGACCATTGCGCCTAAAAGCTGTTTTTCATGGCGGATCGGAAAGACAGCCATTTTTTCAGTTGCGTGAAAGCTTTGGGGAAGAAACGATAGATCTGCTGCAACTTTTTCGAAAACCTGCATGCTGTGCAGCCCATTTAAGAAATCTGCAGCCTGTACAGCCGCCTTGTTATTAAGAATTTTGCTTTCTTTGTCCGTATGGCTGAAGAGACATTCTTTCCGTGTGTTGAAGACCAGAATCAACATCTTTTCACAGGTGACGATCTCCCGGAACTTTTTTATCAGATAGAGACAAACATCTTTCAGATTAGGGAGCGCACCGATTTCCCGCGCGATGATAAAAGAGGTGCGGGTCTGTCGGTGGGCGCGATTAAGCTCCTCGGCTTTTTCTTCAAGCCGCTGGGTATATTGTTTAATGCGCGACACCATACGGACGAACGCAGAAGCCAGCCTGCCGACTTCATCGTCTCCCTTTGTCTCGATCCTTTCATCAAGATTCCCTTCATCTATTTTTTCCACAGCCGCCGCCAGCGTTGTTAATGGACTGATCATTCGCTTAATAAAAAGGAGACTGACAGCGATGGCAAGCAAAAGAATAGCGACGGTAATCGCCGCCATTTGAAACCATAATCGGTTGACCTGGTGCCGATACGGCTTCTCGGATAGACCAAGACGCAAAATGCCGGCCTTTCCGGAGAAAACAGGCCAGGCAATATCGAGGAAATGCTCACCATCGGTAGATACGATCTTTTTAAAGTGACCCGCATCATTTTGGATGATATCGTTGGCCTCGATCAATTCTGAGGGAATGCCTCCTGAAAAAGTATGGGCCAGTACCTGCATGTCTTTAAGAATAAAAATATATGCGATTGAAGGGCTGCTGTGTAGATGATGGTCTAATGATTTCTGCAACGCGATCAAATCATTGATGAGAATTTTATCCGTAGCTTCAAGAGCAACCATATGCGCTAAATGTTCTGCCTGGGCGGTCATCGATTCCATGAGGCTTTTGCTGTAGCTACGGGTAACCAGCATGGAAATGATCAGGCCGCTGCCGATCACGAGTCCTGATACCGCCAGCAGCAGCTTGATTTTAAGACTTTGCAGGCGCATCGGTTGTCTCCTTTTTGATGATTATTTTTTCCTTCATTTTTTGGATGCTTTCGTACCACTGATCGGTTGCCGCAATAATCCGATCGATCCTCAATTCCCTTAAAATTTTTTGGCCCTCCGGATCAAGGTGCATTGAAAAGAGCAGGTGACGGATGGTTCTTTTAAATTTTGCAGATAAATTTCCGGAAGCAACGATCGGCGGAATTCCATACGGTTCGGACTTTTTGATAATACGGGTTTTGGCCGTAAACACAGGGTTTTTCTGATGGTAGTATTCCCAGATCAGGCTGTCAACCGCTGCGCCGTCCACCAGGTTTCGGGCCACCGCTAAAATTGAATTGTCGTGGCTATAGGTATAAATGGTTTTTTTAAAAAAGTCTTCAGGCTCTTCTCCCATCTGCGAGAGCCAGTAGGTGGGAACCATTTTACCGGTATTGGATTCAGGATCGGTAAAGGCAAACAGATGACCTTTCAGATCTTTCAAGTGTCGGTATGAGCTCGACGTGTTGACAATCAGATACGATTCATAAAACGTGCTTTTTTGTACCTCAGGGATGGCCAAAAGGTCGAAGCCGTATTTTTCCTTTCCGGTAACATAGGGTCCGGAACAGATAAAGGCGATGTCAATCCGACCCTTGCCGAGGAGTTCATTGATCTCTCCATAGGTCTTGCGCTGAATGAGTTGGACTTTTCGACCGAGCCTGCTCCCGATATATTCCATAAGCTGCCGGTAATAGGTAAACGTCTCCTTGGGCGAAATCATCGCCCCCACCGCCACCTTCAGGTAGGGATATTCCGATGCTCGATC
>CAZSON010000370.1:0-2968 GCA_964608375.1 uncultured Desulfobacter sp.
TCTAATCACTCGGTTTTGTTAACCTCGGCAGACATCTTTTTCAGGATACTCTCCAAGTCTTCCAGTGCCTTCCCAAATTCAGCCCATTTGCCCTGCCGCAATAAGTCTTTTGCTTTTCTATACTGTTCCAAGGCATCACCCTCTATACGATTCGTTACCGAGGCTGGCACCTCAACGATGGGTGTGGTTTCTTCGTGGGGGATTGTCTCTCCCAAGATCTTATAAAGAGCCGTGTTCAGATCGTTTTCCATGGCAATCCGGTTGCTAAAGGCAACGATCACCCTTTTTAACTCCGGAAGGGCCGCGGCTCTGGTTCTATCCGGAACTCGCGAAACTTGAGGCCCTGAACCCTTTGATTTCCCGGGCACTTTCTGTTGAGGTCGTGTAGATGGGGATTGTTTGCTTTCCTCCTGTTTTGCTTCCAGGTAAACCGGCTCCACATAGATAAATGAGTCACCCACCGGAATGGCCAAAAGATTTCCCCGGATGACCCTTGAACCTCTCTGGCCCCACAAACTCAATTCCCGTGAAATGTCCGTTTGCTGGTCGATCCGTGCCTCAATCTGCATCGGTCCATAGATCAACTTTTCTTTAGGTAGTTTATAAACCAACAGGTGACCGTAGTTGGGCAGGTCACTTCTGGCCGCTATCCAACCGATCATATTGTCCCGCTTTGAGGGTGTAAAGGGGAGCATCAGAATAAACTCTTCTTTATTCATTTCGGGAAGTTTCAAAATGATATAATACGGTTTCATTTGTTGCCGGTTATCGCCATAAAGCTCATCGGGAATTTGCCAGAGATCTTCCTGGTTATAGAAAACCTGTACGTTGTCCATATGATAGGTTCTGTAAGCGTCCACCTGTATTGCGAAAAGGTCCATCGGGTAGCGTATGTGCTTTTTTAAATCGGTCGGCATTTGATCCAGAGGTTTAAATAGGTCCGGAAAAATATTCCCATAGGCTTTAACAATGGGGTCTTTTACGCCCATCTTGTAAAACGAGACATCCCCATTATAAGCATCAATGGTTACCTTGACTGAATTCCGGATGTAATTCAGTGCTTTTTTATTAAAACGTTTATAAGACCTGCGAGAGTAAGGATACATATTTGAGGTGGTAAAGGCATCCTGAATCCAGTAAAGCCGGCCGTCGGAAACAACTAAATAAGGATCGCCGTCGTATTGCAGAAAAGGCGCAATGGCTCTTACCCGCCAGTCGATCCTGCGGTTGTACATAACCCGGCTCTCCGGACCCAAATAATTGGTAAATAGGATCTGTGGGTCTAGAAATTCAAAGGCAAACAAAATCCTTCTCAGAAAGGATTTGATGTGGACGCCCCCTTTCCCCTGATAAATCGAATAGACGTTTTTGTCCCCTTTTGGATAATCAAACTCCTTGGTTTTGGTCTTTACCAGGACATATTCATTTGTTTTTTCTCCGTAGTAAATTTCCGGATGCTTTACCGTCAGGTCGGTCTCAAAGGCAGGCGGTAGATCCTTGATCATGAGGCGGGGAAACCCTTCGCCGGTTACCTCATTCACCGGGCTTAAAGTTATGCCGTAACCGTGGGTATAAATCAGATGCCTGTTAACCCAGGTCCTGGCCTGGGGGGGAAGTTGGTTGGTCGCCAGCTCCCTGCCGGCCAACATAACTTGCCGGTATTGATTATTGATAAAATAACGGTCCACATCCACATTATTAAAATCATAATAGAGCCGTATCGACTGAATCTGTCGATAGGTTTGGAGCAAAGGCCGTTCATCCCATATTTTTATATTTTGAATTGTTGCATTGTGTTTTTTTAGGTCCTCCTTGCTGAGTTTTTCATTCACCGGAAAATCAACTTCTTCTATCTTATTCAGATCGTAAGCTTTCCTGGTATAATCAATATTGTAAGAGATATAGGGAGATTCCTTGGCCAACTCGTTTGGTTTGACTAAAAACTTCTGAACCGCCAGTGGGAGAAGGTTCCAAAACAGTAATGCGACAACCAACCACACGCCTATACTGATCCAGATCAGCTTTTTTCTCGGTTTAAAGATATCGAGAAAAAAGACCGCGGCCAATCCCAAAGAAGCAAAGATCAGAATCCGATACGCCAGAATCCTGACGTTCACGTCGGTATAACCGGCGCCAAAAGCGGCACCTGCTGTGGAGTAAAGAAGATTAAAAACTTTTAGATAATAACCCCAGGCCAGGAGAATGAATATGATTGCACAAAGAAAAAGAAGGTGTTTTCTAGCGTTTGGTTCAATAACAAACTTTGTTAAAATAGGTGGTTTACCTTCTGCCTGGGAAAATTCATCGATGATCTTCATTATTGCATCTTTCAGGTACCACCAAACCATAACCAGCCCGGCAATAAAGAAAAATGTCAACAGTCCTTTTTGGAGAAAGATATAAAAGGGAAGGGAAAAAATAAAAAAACCGATATCTTTGTTAAAAATCGGGTCTGTGCTGCCAAAAGGTTCTTGATTGAAGTAGAGCAGGACCGTATCCCAACGGTAAGCGCCCTTTGATGCAATCAGAAAACTGGCAATAAGAAAAAACCCGATGATAATGAGGTTGACCGTTTTACCTGAAAGGGAAAGCTGAAAAAGGGTGCCGCCTTCATATTTAATAGATGTCGCAGCTGCGCCTGACGGCTTTAAACGGTTGGCAATAATGAGATTGAGTATCATAATAGCTATAAAAACCAACCAAACCACCGATCCAAGTCCAAATTTACTCAACAGCAGTGTCCAAAAAACAGGTGAGTATCCCAGGTTTTTGAACCATAACCAGTCAGGGTAAAATGATGCACCCGACCAGAGCAAAACCAACAGAAAAACCACAAGCCCCAGCCAGATCAATATTTTTTTATTCATAATATATCATCTCCTTGATAAATGCTGCCGCATTCTTCATTAAACCACCCTATCTCTTTTGCGGTAAGTTCTAGTTTTGTGGGGAAAGATACGGAAATTGC
>CAZSON010000371.1:0-2966 GCA_964608375.1 uncultured Desulfobacter sp.
ATGAGGGAGCCTACCGGGAGCTCGTCAGGCAGTACCAAGCAAAACTTTTCCGCATTGCATATGGAATCACTTTGGACAGAGAGGAAAGTATGGATATTGTTCAGGATGTTTTCCTGAGGGTATATCAACATATTCATACATTTAAAGGCGATTCAAAATTTTATTTTTGGCTTAAGCGTATTACCATTAACATCTGCCTGAACTGGCATAGAAGATGGAAAAGAAGATTCAGATGGCGCCATCAACCGCTTGACAAAGGTGAGGGAGAGAATGGGGTGGAACTGGGGACAGAGTCATACAGCCCGGAAACCCTTTACCGTGAAAAAGAGCTTGAAAAAATTCTTCATGAAGGATTAAAAACAATACCGGAGGACGCGCGAACCGTATTTATTCTTAAAGAGATGGAGGGGCTGTCTTACGAGGAGATCGCCGATATTTTAAAAATTAATAAAGGAACGGTGAGTTCGCGAATCTTTTATGCGCGGCAAAAGCTGAAGAGATCGATCTCAAGTCTGTTAAATCAGGGAGAAGCCGAATGAAAAAATCTTCTTCAAATTGTGATCCGGTAATGATCAGCCGATTCTTTGATAAAGAACTTGATCCGACAGATGATGCCTCGGTCGACCGGCACATCAATTCGTGCCGGCCGTGCCGGGAAATGCTTGATGATCTAAAAACCTTATCCAAAGAGGTTCGGGAACATCTTACCCAAATATGTGATACCGATTGCGCATCGATTGAAAAATCGCTTCTTGCGACGATCTGCAGGAAGAAGATTCCTCTTGGAGAACGGGTAAAAGAGGCTCTGTTTTCAAAAAAGGTATGGATTCCGGTTACCGCTGTGGCTTCTTTGCTTATTGTTTTTTTTACGATGTTCCAACCCGCTGGCGATAACGGCCCAAGTGCCATTATCGCCTCTCTTTCCGGAGACGTGTCTTCGGTCGTTATTATAGAAACCCCCCGGACACGACAGACCATATTATGGTTTAACGAAGAGCTTAATCCTGAAAGAATAGATTCGTGAAAACTGAAAGACGAGTCATTCTATTTTTTCTTCTGTTTTCAACTTTGGGCGCTTTTTCCCAGGTTTGGGCCGGCCGCCCAATCCATATTAATATAAAAACCCTTCTAGCCTCACAAAATGCCGGCCCCTCCAGTCCGCGAATAAAAGGTCTCGCCCAGGAGTATCGCTCCGTTCTTCGATATTCTTCCTATAAACTTTTAAGCCAAAACCGGCTGAATCTTAACCTCAATGAGTCCGGCAGGGTGTCGCTTCCCGGAAACAGGATCATGATAATCACGCCAAAAGGGATCGCCGGGAACCGGGCCTCACTCAAACTGGAAATTTATAAGAAAAAACGTAAAATTTTTCAGACTATGGTCCGACTGCGCAACAAAAGCAGCATTACCGTGGGTGGACCAAAATACAGGGGCGGAAATTTGCTTTTTAATATTTTTAATTCTTTTTGAGTTTTTTCCGGAAAATGGTGTCTGATCGGTTAGAAGAGATACCAAACATGGAGGAAAAAAAATGAATAAAAAATCACTTTTAATTTTTGTACTCATCGCTCTGTTTTCTGTCTCGTTTTTACCCGCTTCTGCTCAAGCTGGTAGCACTCAGCGGCACCGCTGGGAGGGCGTTGCCATCGGAATCGGGGCTGCTATTTTGGGAAGTACGCTTTTGCATCAGCACATGAACGATGCTTATTATGAACATCCCTACGATGGTTCTGAATCAGGTTCTTACATCCGGCCGTATCGATATAGATCCGGGCACTGGGAAGTGAGAAAAGAATGGGTACCGCCCACCTATCGAAGGGTTTGGAACCCGGGTCACTACAACCGGTATAATGAGTGGATTCCAGGGGCTTGGATTGAAATCGTGGACCGTCCGGGATACTGGGCCAAAACCAGGGTGTGGGTCGCCCATCGATAGACATGCTTCAAAACCGGTGCGATAGGTGAACAGGGCTACAACATCATCGATGTTTAGCCGCATCAGAGCCGCTCAAGAACGTCTGAAAGGTCAGGCCCTTATCACACCGGTTATGACATCTCGGACCCTGGATAGCCTGGTGGGAGCGTCGGTCTATCTTAAGTGTGAGAATTTTCAGCGGGCAGGCGCGTTTAAGTTTCGGGGCGCCTTCAATGCATTGTCGCAACTGACAAAATCAGAAAGAAAAAGCGGTGTTATTACACACTCTTCGGGAAACCACGCCCAGGCAGTCGCTCTGGTTGGTCAATTACTGGGGATAAAAACCACCATCGTCATGCCGAATGATGCTCCCGACGCCAAGCGTGCCGCCACCAAAGCATACGGCGGCACCGTTATCGAATATGACCCTGAAAAAGCAGATCGTGAAGAGATTGCAAACGCCCTTTCGGCTGAACATGGCTACACCCTGATACCCCCATACGATCATTTAGAGGTAATTGCAGGGCAGGGGACGGCCGCTCTGGAAATATTTGAAGATCTTCAGTCTCTCGATATGCTTTTTGTGCCATGCGGCGGTGGAGGGCTGTTGAGCGGTTCAGCAATCGCTGCCAAAGGCATCTGCTCGACATGCCGGGTAGTCGGCATTGAGCCCGAAGCAGCTGATGATGCTACAAAATCATTTCACACCGGGACGCTTCACTACGTCAAAAACCCACCGACCATTGCCGATGGCACCCGTACTCCGTCTTTGGGGAAATTTACATTCCCATTGGTTCTAGAATATGTCGATGATATGAAAACCGTATCTGAGGCAGAGATCATGGAGGCAGTTAGATTTCTTTTTTTTCGCATGAAACTTGTTGTGGAACCATCGGGGGCTCTCGGGATTGCAGCACTTTTGAGCCGTGGTATCCAGCCAAAAGGGAGGATCGGTGTTATAATCAGTGGGGGTAATATGAATGCGGACACGATAACAACAATCTTAAATACGTGAACCGGTCTTTATTATCTCGCCATAAAATCCGGGTCG
>CAZSON010000372.1:0-2942 GCA_964608375.1 uncultured Desulfobacter sp.
TAATTAAACCATGGCAAAGGAGTTATGAAATGCCGAAAACAATTGTTTTGATTGGAGCTTTAGATACGAAAGGCAGGGAATTTTCTTTCTTAAAGGAAGAAATCGAAAAGCGTGGTCATCATGCCATGGTAATCAACGTTGGTGTGATAGGCGAGCCGTCCTTTAAACCAGATATTCATGCTAAAACCGTGGCCCAAGCCAGTGGAGTTAACCTTAAAGAACTCAGGGATAAAGCAGATAGGGGGATAGCAATCGAGGCCATGTCAAAAGGAATTGTCAACGTCGTAAAAGAGCTTTACGACCATGATAAGATTGATGGAATTATTTCAATGGGTGGAGGAGCGGGGACTGCCATTGGCACTGCAGCCATGAGGAAGTTGCCTCTGGGGGTGCCTAAAGTGATGGTCAGCACGATCGCTTCCGGAGATACCAAACCATATATTGGCGCACGAGATGTGGTTATGTTTCCATCAATCGTTGATGTGGCAGGGATCAACCGTATTAGTGCACGCACTTTCGCTAACGCAGCGGGTGCAGTTGTCGGAATGGTGGAGACTGCGCCGCCTAAAATAGATGAAAAACCCTTGCTGGCAGCTACGATGTTTGGCAATACGACTCCAATCGTTGATCGATGTCGCAAGTCCATGGAAACTCAAGGTTACGAGATGTTGGTATTTCATGCAGTTGGGGCTCCCGAGACATTGGAAAATCTGGTGGAGGAAGGTTACATTGTCGGGCTTCTCGATATAACAACTACAGAGTGGGCAGATCAGATCACAGGGGGAGTTTGCCCTGGGGGGGTGAACCGATATGATGTCCTAGGTGACAAAGGAATCCCTCAGGTTATCGTTCCTGGCTGCCTGGATATGGCGAATTTCTGGGCCAGAGAAACAGTCCCGGAAAAATATGAAGGAAGGTTGTTCTATCATTGGGCACCTAACGTCACGCTTATGCGAACCACCCCGGAAGAAAATGGGGAAATGGGCCGAATCCTTGCTGAAAAAGCTAATAATTCTAAAGGCCCGGTGGCATTCTTATTTCCTCTTAAGGGGTTATCAATGCTGGATGCTCCGGGTAAGGAGTTTTGGTGGCCAAAGGCAAACAAGGCCTTATTTGAGGCCATAAAACAACATCTGAAACCGAGTATTGAAGTAAAAGAAATTGATTATAATATCAATGATGATAAGTTCGCAGACGCAGTGTCAGAGAAGATGTTAGAGTTCTTAAGGGAAAAGTAACATAGAAAGGAGGAATAAAATGGGTGGAAGAATTCCAAGGGCAGAGATCCTCAAGAACCTTTTGGGAAAAGTGGAAAGGGGTGAGCCCATTATAGGATGTGGAGCAGGTACTGGCATTTCGGCCAAAATGGAGGAGGCAGGGGGTGCCGATCTGATGATCATTTACAATTCCGGCCGCTACCGTATGGCCGGCCGCACTTCTCTGGCCGGGCTTTTTGCTTACGGAGATGCGAATGGCATCGTGGTGGAGATGGCAGCCGAGGTCCTTCCGGTTGTAAAAGACACTCCTGTGCTTGCAGGGGTGAATGGCACCGACCCTTTCCGGCAAATGCCGATCTTCCTCAAACAACTAAGTGAGATGGGTTTCTCAGGGGTTCAGAACTTCCCAACCGTTGGTCTGTTTGACGGGGTTATGCGAGAGAATATGGAGAAGACAGGTATTGGCTACGACAAGGAAATAGAGATGGTCCGCCTGGCACATGATATGGATCTGTTCACTTCGCCATATGTCTTCACCGAAGAAGAGGCAAAAGCGATGACAGAAGCCGGAGCCGACTTGCTTGTACCTCATGTGGGTTTGACGACAGCCGGATCCATCGGTGCAGCATCAGCTCTAACCCTTGATGAGGCGATCGAGAAAGTAATGACCCTTGCTGAAGCGGGCTGGAGCGTCAGGAAAAACTTAATGGTTATCTGTCACGGCGGTCCGTTTGACGAACCCGAAAATGTGGGCGAGGCGCTCGCAAAAATGCCTGGCATTGTCGGGTTTTACGGAGCATCTAGTGCTGAACGACTGCCGACAGAACGTGGTATCAAGGAACAAGTCCAAGCCTTTAACTCATTGAAGCTAGCAAAATAAAAATGAAATAAATGGGTCAGGCAAAAAGCATTCCTTTCTCTCGTCCCATGGATCATAATAGCTGATATGAAAAATCGGATAAGTGGAACATGTTGCAGGCGGAGTGGACTGACTCCGCCTTTCCTTTTACCACGAGGTGAATCTACTGAGTTACCCTGGCAGTGAGAACAGGTGGCATGCAAGAGTTGGCTCGTAAATTCTATGAGGCATTTTACTCAGGTCAATTCGTTCGAGATCCGGGTTTTTCAATAAGCTCTCTTACAATCGAAGATGCTTACCGAATTCAGGAATTGGTGATCAAGATGAGGGGAACTAGGGGTGAACGGCCCATCGGGTACAAAGTTGGTTGTACAAGTGACGCTATTCGCAATCAGTTTGGTTTAAATGAGCCTATCGTTGGCCGACTTATGTCACCACATATCTACAGGAGCCATAAGACTTTTTCCCTGGACCGGTTTTTCAATTGTGCTATCGAACCGGAATTTGTTTTCAATATAAAGGGCAATTTAAATGGCGACTCTCTGGATTGCGACCTCATTAGAGATTCAATCGGATATGCCGCTGCTGGAATAGAGGTTCATAATCTGAAATTCTGGTATTCCCCGCCCACCTCTCAAGAGCTAATTGCTTCTAACGGGATACACGCATGTCTGATAATCGGCGAAGACGAGACAATGCCAAGTAAACTAGACTTCAAAACCGAGTCCTTCAGGGTGTTCAAGAATGAAATTCTAGTCGCAGAGGGTAAAGCTTCTGAGATAATGGGAGACCCGATCAATTCCCTTAGATTTCTTGTTTCTCACCTTTCTGCAAGGGGACAAACCTTAAAGGCTGGCCAACTTGTC
>CAZSON010000373.1:0-2933 GCA_964608375.1 uncultured Desulfobacter sp.
AATGCTTATGATACGTATAATGGGCATGCCGGTGGGTGTGGACGGTTTCTCCGTGGTAGTGCATATGTTCGTGAATGAGATTTACTTTCAGCAGCAGGTCCTCATCTTTTAATATTTCCGTGGCACCGCCGATTTTTTCTATCTGGTGCTCCTCGGAAAGAACCGCTACGTTAAGTTGAAATTCATCGACCAGAGATAGATCATGGGTGCTGATAAAGATCGTCTTTTCAGCCTTATTGAGTTCAAATATCAGCTCCGTCAGAAAGCATTGAGTTCGCGGATCAAGACCGGTTGTCGGCTCATCAAGGAGCAGCACTTCAGGGTTCATCGTTAATATTGAACCGATGGCAACCCTTTTTTTCTCGCCGGCAGAAAGCATGTAAGAGGGTCTTTTTTTCAGATTCTCTATATTCAGCATTTGCATGACTTCGAAAGCCCTGTCCAAAGCTTCGTTTTCGCTGATTTCCAACTGTTGGGGACCGTAAAGAAGTTCATCAAGAACGGTCGGGCAGAACAGCTGAACATCGGAATCCTGAAATAGATAACCGACACGCTCTCTAAAGAACCTTAAAAAACCTTTATCTCTTAAAGTATGCTTAGAGACCTCCTTTCCCTTGAAGAAGTATTTTCCCTTTGATGGATTGATCAGCCCGGTCATGATCTGCAGGAGGGTAGATTTGCCGCTCCCATTTGCACCGATAAGAGCAAATAGCTCGCCCTTTTTGATGGTAAGATTGATATCGCAAAGCGCAGGAATCTGATCGTGATAACGATAGCTGATTCCTTTAAGACGGATTATGTCTTCCATTGTCTGCTCATATCCATAGAAATAGAATCCCGACCGAGAAAAAAATAGCTCCTGCAACCCAGTCCCGTGCACGAAGCTTCTTTACCCGGTAAGTATTGATATTGCCGGAAAAACCTCTGCCGAGCATGGCCTTGAATATCTCTTCACACCGCTTGCGGCTCTTTATGAATAAAAACGACATTCTTCCTGCGATCCACTTTCTCGCCTCGGCATGTGTCGCCTGCCCGACAAGCCGGCTCTTTTTGGCAAGGTGCATGTCCTCAACCATCTTTGCCAGGATAAATATATATTTATAGGAAAGCGTTACAATCATGAGTAAGCTGTCAGGAACTTTAAATATTTTTAGTGCCTTTATGATTTCAGGGAAAGGGGTTGTATATAAAACGAAAAAAGAAAGGGATAGAGAGTTCATGACCCTCAAACTGAGCATCATAACGACAAAAATTCCTTCTCTGGTGATGCCGATCTCCTGTGGTATCTGGTAGACCCAGAAACGATGACTTTCTGAAAGGCGGATGATCGGAAAAATGAGTTCACCCTTTGTGATGACATTAAAGGCCGAAGGAAGGGCGGTAAGAACTCCGAAAATAAAACTCCAAAATAAGACCCGCTTATAAAGAGCGAAAACATTCAGGCGGGCAACCGATGTCAGAATAAAAACAAAAATGCCGATCAGGGCTTCGGACCAGAGCTCTTTCTTCAGGCTGACGAGGATCACAAAAAAAAGGAGGAACAACACTTTTATGCGGGCATCAATTTTCTGAAAAAAATAATCCTCTGAGGACGTTTCAGACTGGAGATACCCTGTTTTGATGACATCGGCAAGATGGTGTATGCCTTTATCTATAAAGGGGATTTTCAAGTTTCCCTTTCCCTCGGCAAAAGCGTCTGATGAGGGTCGATCAAGTAAAAATGAGGGGATGCTATTTTTCATGTTTTCGGGTGAACCGTCTAATCAGGAGAACCAAAAGGCTAACGGCAAGTAGGCCTAAAATGGCCGAACCGATGTAAGATAGCATGTGAATCGTTATGGATGCTTTTTCTCCGCCAAAGGTATAGTTGGGGACGGGAGCCGTCCATATTTCAGACAATTGCTTTAGACCTTCAGGGACATAGCCCAGAAGCGTTTCGAGCTTGCCGGTTCCCCACTCGCCCCATGCACTTCCGGCATTGAATTTTTTAGGCAGGATGATACCCAAAGGGGTAAGCAGCGCCATAATTAAAAGTCCTATTAAGAGTCTTGTCTGAAATTTTGACAGGTTAGACCTCCTTTACCGATAATGCATAAATTAAATCGGGTTCATGCTTGAGGAAATACCTGAGCAGCAAAAGCGTAACGACCCCTTCAACGAGGCTGAATAAGAGCATATGCTCCAATGCCATGGCTGGAACCGCAATCGATAGGGGGTAAGGCGCATAGAGGGGCCTTCCGCCCGGCCCTTGCGCGATTAACGGCTGAATACCAAACTCCACTCCGGTAAGAATCGCCGAAACGGAAAGACCGATATATCCTGCCAGGAAAGCGGCGAGGGGCAGCCGTGATCTATTCTTTAGATCACCGCAGATGAGCCTGAACACCCCATAAGAGACAAAAGGCATCACCACCGCCATGTTGAAACAGTTGGCGCCGATGGCGGTTATTCCCCCGTCGCCAAAAACGATTGCCTGGATAATCAATACAACAGAGACAGCGATGACCGCGGTCCATGGCCCCAGAAGAATGGCAATAATACTGGCGCCAACGGCATGCCCGGTCGTTCCGCCTGGAATGGGAATATTGAACATCATGATGAGAAAGGAAAAAGCCGCCGCCATCGCCAGGTAGGGAATATGTTTTGTGGAAAGGGTCTTCTTCAGCCTCCTTAACGCAACCGACCAGAATACCAGCGACACCCCATAGAGGGGCAGATATGTTTGAGGGCTCAAGTATCCGTCGGGTATATGCATTTAAAACCACTCGCGATCAACTTCATGTTAGCTCCATAAGGAAACATGCGTGCTATGAAAACATAATTCGTGCTATAATAATTTAAAAAAAATTACGTCAGATGCTTGCCTGTGGTCGTCACGCTGAGTTTTCCATGTTTCACGCCCTTGGTTCCGATCAATCGGTCGGCGATAGCCT
>CAZSON010000374.1:0-2929 GCA_964608375.1 uncultured Desulfobacter sp.
TTGATTTCAGATTCAATGGCAATCATGGTGTCCCGATGCTTCGCTATTTCTCGCCGCTCCTCTGCATATTTGACTTCAAGCACTTTTAATTGCTCACGCATTTTTTTAATGACCTCATCCCCGCTTTTAAGCAGAAGATGACTGTTTTTTCCATTCGGATCGGCAACAAAGTACCAGGTGCCTGTTTTATTACTGAACCAGACCTCTCCGTTGACATGTTTCCCCTTTACCCTCACACCTGCGCTCCGAACAACTAACCCTCCTTCATTCCTGGGTTCTCCCATTATTCTTGCCTGTCTTCTTCGCCCATCTCTGCATTCCACCATTTGTCGTTCCATAATTATCTCCCTGGATTGTTGATGACCGGCGAACGATCTATCGATATCTACAGATAGATATCTGAAAACCGTTTCAGGTGTTTAAGCGCATGCAGATTCTAAATGGTGTTGGATTTTTGTTATCCCGTCTTTTCATCCACTGCCTTATGACCATTTTGCTTCAACTTGCCAAGCGCTTTGGTCAGTTCCAACATCACACCCAACCCTTGTTTTGCTTCCTTGCCGGAAAGCGCACTGATTAAGCCGAAAGGACCCACATCTTTGGTATCTGTCAAATCGAGTTGCGCCGGCACTTCGGCAAGCTTTTCCAACAGGGCGATTGTCTGTGGATCGGTAATTTTTTTGGTGAGACCGATGAGTGCCACCACGCCATCTCCAATCTTGTCAATATCTTCAGCGGTGTAGGCGGTGGCCAATTTGGCCCGAATATCCAGTGTCGCCTTGATAATGCGGAAAACGCCCCTTTGTTCCATGTCGTCTAGATAATTGATGAGCTGAGGAACAGCGCTTTTCATCAAAGGTTCCACGGTTTCAACAAAATCGATGACGTTTTCCAACTGATTGAGCGCAAAAGTAATATTTCTGGTGCTCCGCATCAACCGTTTCAGAAGCAGCAGCAGATCTTCCAACTGGAAGCTCGATTCAATATCCTGCAACTCCTCGATCATCTGTTTGACGGCCAAATTCAACAATGGGGTAACATCTTCCTTCAGTTCCGTCATGCCTTTGGCGGCTTTAACCATGGGAGCCAGCTGGGCTTCTATGCGGTCGAGTCTTTCTATAATCAGTTCTTCATTTGCCATAGTTGCCTCCTCATTGTACAATCTGGCTCGGTCGCAGTTTTCCGGCCATGGTCATTTGAGGCTCCAGTGGCAGATCCAAACCCGGAAGCATCATGTTCCAATAGACCCACTTGAACATCATTTTGCCCCAATAGTTAAAATTGCTGTCTCCCAGCAGATCAAAAGGACCCAAACCCGGAAAGGGGTATTTGCCCGGTAGAGGTTCAACTTTGTAATTGAAATCGATGAGAAGTGCCTTTTCATACCCCGAGCAGATGAAACAGGTGGCATGACCATCAAAAGTGGGTTGGGGTTCTTGACCGTCAATCTCACGAATCAAATTGGAAACGACGGTGTCGGCTTCATAGTGCGTCACAGCACCGGCCTTTGATGTGGGCACGTTGGTGGCATCCCCCACAACGTAAATGTTATCATAGTTCTTGGCTTTTAAGGTAAAGAGGTCTGTTTCGACATATCGCATGGGGTCACCCATGTCCGAGTCTTCGATGAATTTTGCACCAAAGTTAGGAGGTATGGATATCAATAGATCATAGGGAACTTTTTCACCCTTGTGGGATTCAATGGTCTTTTCATCAACATTAACCTGAGCAATATCCCAGTTGGGTGTAACCTTGATGTTCTTCTGATCAGCCACATTTCTAAACAGCCGGGTAGCGATCGGTTTTGTAAAGACATTGTCCAATGGGGTTACAAATTCAATTTCAATGTTGTCTCTCACACCATTGACAGTAAAAAACCAGTCAGCCATAAAGATAAACTCCATGGGCGCTACCGGGCACTTGTGCGGCATCTCGGCAATGTTGAAGACCAGACGGCCATTATTAAAATACTTCATCCTGTTTCGAAGGGCTATAGCACCCTCAAGGGTAAAGAAATCATGAATATTGTTATGCCAACCATCCATCATCCCCTCAACTTCCTCCGGAACAATGTCACACCCCGATGCAATTACCAGCCAATCATAATCATAAGTAGACTTTTTCCCTTCCACTTTGCGTTTGTCCGGGTCAACCCTGACAATTTCATCGAGCACGAAGTTAACGCCTTTGGGAATGAATTCCCGTTTGGGTTTTTGACAGTCTTTAGCGGTGTAGATGCCAAATGGAATGAACAGCCAGCCCGGTTGGTAGTGATGAATTTCATCGTTGTCGATGATGGAGATTTCCCATTCCCTCTCATCCAGCTCCTTGCGAAGTTTGGCGGCAGTGATGGTTCCACCGGTACCTGAGCCTAAAATAAGAATTTTTTTCATACATTCCTCCTCTCTCTCAAAATGGTATAAATATTATAACAATGGCGATCCGATGGTCGTTATGTAGTTTATCCGCCCCTGGCCGGAGCTACTATAGCAATTTGGCAAGGGGAGAACGCAAAACAGCCGATAGCAACGGCAAGATCCCCTGTATTATATAGCCAGAGCTGACCAGCAGGCTTTCCGGCGAAATAGGGCATAGTTAATTTAGGAAGATTCACTCGGTTGCATTTCCCATGTGGAACCGTATTCAACCGGGTCAATGAATTCAATCCGCAGATCTACGCTAAATGCCAAAAAATGATGCGGGTGGTCGTGTTCATAGAAGATCCGGCTATGATCCGGAAAATAGTCAAACACCTGAATTTATGGAACCTGAAACGACCGTCCAGATCTGTCACGCACGCCTCGCCGAGTCGAGTATTCCCGACAAACGACGAACATCTGGCACCTCCAGCCGATGATTACGTCACCGATCCGGTTTATCACCTGGATTCCTGCTTCAAAATAATAAATAAAACAGTCGAAAGTTTAGC
>CAZSON010000375.1:0-2928 GCA_964608375.1 uncultured Desulfobacter sp.
GGTCTGAGCCTGCTTTATCGATGGGCAGAAAGCCCAATTCGTCCAGGATCATTAGAGCGGGCCGGGTATATTTTTTCAATTCCTGTTTCAATCGTCCTGCTTTCTGGGCAGCAGCAAGCGTATTGATGAGGTCAACAGCGGTTGCAAACAGAACCGTTTCGCCATTCAGGCAGGCCATATAGCCCAGGGCCGAAGCCAAATGGGTTTTACCCAGGCCAACGCCGCCGAGGAAGATAACGTTGGACTTTTCTTTGACAAACTGCATCCTGAAGATGTTCTGAACTTGAAGACGGTTGATTTTCTTGGGCCAATTCCAGTTAAATTGATCCAGGGTTTTGATGACCGGGAAGCGGGCAAGGCGAATGCGGCGCTGTATGGAACGGTCACGGCGCAAGGCCGCTTCTGCATCGGCCAGTTTTTCCAGGTAGCTCACATGTGACCAGTGTTTTTTCGAAGCCTGTGCGGCCAGATCCTGATACTGGTCTTTCATAAAGGAGAGTTTCAGATATTTCAGGTTTTGTTCCAGCAGGTTTTCCGGAGGTTTTTTCTCGTCAGTCATGGTCTTTCCTTTCGTAAATGGTCAGGTCGGGTTGTTCGATTTTGATGTCGAGAAGATCTTCGCGGCGGGTCAAATGCAGTGCGCCGGCTTCTGGCAGACAGCGTGAGCGCTGTTCGAGAAGGTTTGCGATATATTCGCAGGAGAACGCCTCGAATGCAAAGGCATCTTCCATGGCCCGTGCCACGGACTCAGGGGGGTATATTTCACTTAAAGCCACAATTTTTCGAACGTGATGATAAGGGTTCATACGGCGCTGTTCCAGCTTGCAGTAGTATTGTTCAGCCTTTGGCGACAGGGTTAAAAAACGCATGAAGATTTTTTGATCGCGGGCTTTTTTGCGCCGGGCCAACAGTTCCTTGGGATGATCAGGGTCTTCAAAGTCCTGGTGTCGATCATAGCTTCGGACATGGCGTGCAATCAGCTTGTCATTGCAATAGATACAGAGTCTGTCCGGATAGGTCTTGAGCGTGAGACGTCTGCCGGCATACTCCGCCGGCACAGAGTAGCGGTTGGTATCGATGGTAATGCGGAACTGGCTTGAAGCCCTGGCCTGGCTGACAGTGGCAATATCAAACGGATTTTCAGGCAATGCGTTCAGACAGGGCCGTTCTTCTTTAAAGAGTTCAAGGGGCTTTTTGCGGGTTTCTCCGTGGATACGCACATTGGCGACGGTATCCAGCCAGTGACGGGCTGCGGGATTAACAGCGGTAAAGTCCGGGATGTCCAGACCGGCAAGGAAGTTTTTTTTGACATAACCGACGGCGTTTTCCACCCGGCCTTTTTCGTTTCCTTTACCGACATTACAAGGGGCAATGGTGAACCCGCAGTGATCGGCAAAATCTAAATATTTGGGATTAAACACCGGGGCTTGTCCGACGATACGGCTGAGCACGGCTGATTTAAGATTATCAACCATGATTTTTTTGGGGACGGAACCAAAAAAGTTAAAAGCGTTCTGATGGCAGGCTAAAAAATGTTCCATGGTCTGGGAGACGGTAAACTCCACATACATCATGCGGCTGTAGCAAAGAACCATGACAAAGAAGCTGAGCCTGCGACAGGTTGATCCCACGTTGACAGAACCGTAGGAGGCCCAGTCGACCTGGGCGCACTCGCCCGGTGCGAAAGAAAGCTTTAAAAAAGCCCGGGTTCTCGGCGGTCGTATTTTACGCACATAATCTTTGACGATGGTGTAGCCGCCATCAAAGCCATTGTCCTTAATGCGCAAAAGGATTTGTGCCGCGCTATAAGGGTACTTTTCCAGCATTTGTACGATCTGATTTTTAAAGGGATCCAGTTTGCTGGATATGTCTGCTGATTTACGCATGCGATAGCGCTTCTCATTGAGCCACTTGTTAACGGTTTTAAAGGACAGACCCATTATTGCTGCAATCTGATTGCAATTAAGGCCATCTTTTTCATGGTAACTTTTAATTTTCATGAAGGTTTCGTAATCGATCATGCGGCTTCCTCCAAGGCTTTTTTGAGGATGCTCCCCAGGCTTAGAGGCTGTCCCACGGGAGATCTTTTGCCGATATCCAGGCTAAGGACCTGGTAGAGGGGCTTTTGCCAGGCAATCATGCCGTTTTGAACGAGGTTGCTTCTGGCGTTTTGCAGCGTGCTTTGATCCATGCAAATGCGCTTCATAACCGATTTGTCCCCATAGTAGCTTAACCCGTTGACGTCACCGACGGTGACTAAAAATAGATACAATGCCGCTGCGGGGTGAGTAAATTTTTCGATGTGCCGATCACGGACCAACCGGTGATCGATCCAGCTAAACTGTTTGGGAACTTTACGGATGCGATGTTTCAAGATGGGCAGTTTCGTCATACCGTCCTCCTTTTTGGGTTGCAGGGTTGATAATATCCTGCCCCAATTGTTGCAGACGGCGGACGGTTTTGGCAATGTCATCTTGTAACGCAAGGCCGGTAAAGCTGGCGATTAATCCTATTAAAACGGCAGGTTGCGGGTTTAAGAGATCTTGTAACGCACCGCATTCCAATTTGTTTATATCGTCAATATTTACAGGATGTTGTCCGATTAAGGGATCTTGTAACGCATTTTTGGTTTTTCGCCAGTACCCGGGATTGGCCTTTCTCCACTGTTGAACACGGGCAACATTTTCAGGGCTGCGGAAGTAATCGCGGTTCTCCGGTTTGCTCAGCCAGCGGCGCTGACTGTCTTTTTTACTGGCATAGCGGCATTCAGGTTCCGAACAATAGTTTTGACATTTGGTGTTGCGTGGATCGGCAATGAATAACTTTTTGCAATGTTTACATCTTTTCTTTTTTATAGCCCCCATGGTTTTCGTTCCTCCAATGGGGGAATATAAGAAAAAATGTTCAATGATTAACGAAAAAAAAGAA
>CAZSON010000376.1:0-2924 GCA_964608375.1 uncultured Desulfobacter sp.
TGCATGGTCAAAAAGACGAATTGGTTCCGGTCCGGCATGCAGATAAGATTTATGAAAACCTTGCCGATCCCAAAAAAATAGAAATATTTCCGGGCGGGGACCACCGTTTTTCAGATGAAACCATTCGCAACAGGGCCATAGAGCTGAGTATAAAATTTTTTAAAAACCATTTGTAGATACTTAATAAAGGAGAAAGACTGTGGACACAATCAATGGAAGTTACCTGGTGGCAAAAGCTTTAAAAAAAGAGGGGGTAGAGGTTGTCTTTACCCTGAGCGGCGCTCCATCCTTCGGAGTTTACGAGGCCCTTGCGCAGGATGGCATCCGCATAGTCGATGTTCGCCATGAACAGGCTGCTGTACTTATGGCGCAGGGGTATGCAAGATCTACCGGTCGGCCGGGAGTGGCCTGGATCGTTCCCGGACCCGGCGTTTTTAACGCAGTGACCGGCGTGGCCAATTGCTACTATGGATCCGCTCCGGTTGTCGTTTTGGCCGGCCAAAACAAAATGGAAGAGTTCGAATTGGGTGCGTTTCATGAGTCAAATCACAAGGCGCTGATGCGTCCGATCACAAAATGGTGCGCCACGGTTTATGAAGCACAACGGATTGCAGAATACATAAGTATTGCATTTCGGGAAGCTTCCAGCGGCATGCCGGGGCCGGCTTTTGTAGACTTTCCTCAAAATATCCTGGAGGCGGAAATAGATCCGGAAGCGGTTGTCTACCCCGACCGCTACCGTACGGTTGTCGGACCGAGCGGCGATCCTTCTTTGGTTCTAAAGGCGCTCGACCGGCTGGCTAAAGCCGAGCGGCCGCTCATCATTTATGGAAGCGGTATTTTGTGGAGCGGTGCCGATCAGGCGCTTTTACGGTTTGTCGAGACTGCCAGTATACCCAGTATTCCGACCCCATCGGCCCGTGGCAGTATTCCGGACGATCATCGGTTGTCTTGCTTTGTTTCCAGGTCACATGCGATGTCGCAATCCGATGTTATCTTGTTTATCGGTGCAAGGCTCAATTTTATTCTCAGCTATGGACGTCCACCCCGTTTTAACCAAAGCGCATATACGATCCAGGTGGATGTGACGCAGGAAGAAATCGGACGGAACAGGCCGATAGACCTGGGGATTGTAGGTGATGCAAAGTCGGTGCTGAACCAACTGCAGCAGGGATGGCAACGCCTTAAATTGAGCCGAAAAAGTTCCTGGGCTGACGAGTTGAACGTATTGGAAGAAAAGAAAAAGAACAAATGGAACCGATGGGCGACTTCACAGGAAAAACCGATTAATCCGATCCGATTGTGTTATGAAATCGGACGGTTTCTGGATCGAGATGCCATCATTACAGTTGACGGCGGGGAAATTTTGGATTTTGCCCGAAATATAATTGCTACCTATACCCACGGTGCACGCATGAACCCGGGTATAACCGGGCTTTTGGGCGTAGGCATTCCCTATGCGGTCGGTGCGAAGCTGGCCCACCCCGATCGGCAGGTTCTATGCCTGTGCGGGGACGGTGCGTTCGGGTTTAATGGCATGGAAATAGATACTGCAGCCCGGAACGACGCGCACATTGTAGTGGTGGTATCAAACAATGCCTGCTGGGGACTTTGTTCGAATATGCAGAAGGGCGTCTTTGGAGAAGACCGCACCATCGGTACACGTCTTTCTTGCACCCGGTATGACCTGATGGCCGAAGCTATGGATTGCTACGGTGAAACCGTCGAAGCGCCTGAACAGATTCGCCCCGCGCTTGAGCGGGCCTTTAATGCTCAAAAGCCGGCTGTCTTAAATGTCATCACCGATTGTAATACTGCAAAATATTCGATGTCGTCCCAGCTTCGTGATCTTCCGCTGTTTCAATAAAGCCGATGTTAAAAATCTACTCCCCTCCAATTGCTGCTATGGAAGTTCAATGGCATAAGTTTTAAGGGGCGGGATGTTTTTGATTAAGCCCTGTTCTTTCACAAACCGGGCGAAGCGCTGATAACGTGCACGATCAAGGGCGCCGGGCCGCAAAGCGAAGCGAGGAAGCGTATCCCGCCAGGCCCGTCGGTTGATCTCGTTAATCAGATCAGGGCGGTCATGAATAAATAACTCCCAACTCTGTTTCGGGTGATTGACTAAAAACTGCACACCCTGTTCCAGCGCGTCTACGAACTTTCTGAACTTTGGATCGGAGGCGGCATCTCGATGGGCAACCAGTATCAATTCATCGTAAAACGGAACACCATGTTCCTCAACAAAAAAGGCCCGTCCCGGTCTTTTAGCGATATCCATTTGATTCAGTTCGAAGTTGCGGAAGGCGCCGATCACCGCATCTGTTCGGCCGGTAAAAAGGGATGGAGATAATGAAAAATTGACATTTACCAGTCTGATATCAGCCAGAGACAAACCTTTGCGTTTCAACATGACCTTAAGAAGGACGGTTTCAAATCCACCGATGGAATACCCGACTGTTTTACCTTTCAGATCGGCGATATCCTGAATTTGGCTTTCTGCCAGAACAACCAGGGCATTCAGCGGAGTAGCGATCAGGGTTGCGATCCGGATAAGCGGCAGCCCCTGTGAAACATGCAGTTGGTGCTGGGGCTGATAGGAAACTGCGATGTCGGCTTTTTTGGCTGCTACAAGTTTCGGTGGATCATTCGGATTGGATGGAACCACGAATTTGACATCCAAGCCGCGCTGGTTAAAAAATCCTTTTTCCAAAGCAACATAGAGCGGAGCATGATCTGGATTAATAAACCAATCGAGCATAACAGTCATACTCTCTTTCGCAAAGGCTGCAGGAGTGTTTCCAAGGGCGGCAACCATCGATAAGCATAACACTGCAAAAAAAATACGTTTCATTTTTCAGTCTCCTTTTCTACTTCCTTTCGAGTGACAAATAAAAAAACCGTTTCCAGCAGGAAACGGTTTT
>CAZSON010000377.1:0-2912 GCA_964608375.1 uncultured Desulfobacter sp.
TTACCGGTGGGTTATAACAAGAACGCTCTTTCATCATTGCACCATCTTTATATTTTGTATTAAAAAGCAGTCCAACCGCCGTCGACGATCAGATTTGCCCCTGTCATATATGACGACGCATCAGAAGATAGAAAAACAATCGCGCCATTTAACTCCTTTGCGCTGGCCATACGTCCTAATATCGTCTTTGAGCTGTACCGCTTTACAAAATCAGGATCGTGATTTCTTTCCACCCCGCCGGGAGTTAACGTATTTACCCTTATATTTTTTCCTCGATAATAAGAAGCAAGATACCGTGTGAACCCCAATAATGCAGCTTTGCAAATCGAATATGTCACCGGTTTAACAAAGTTCATCTCTTCCCCCTCATTATAAATGCGTTGATCAGGACCAACAAGCCCATAGGTCGAAGAAATATTGATAATATTCCCGCGTTGTTGTTTCTCAAATAAGTTGCACACTGCCTGGGTCAACAGAAAAGTCCCTGTGATATTGACATCCATCGATTCTTTCCAGGTATCCAACCGAAAAGAAGTAAACCGTTGCGCATTTAATGCATCTCTATCATCTGTTTCAAACTTTGGATCAATCGCCGCACAGTTTATCAGCACATCGACAGATTTGAACTTTTTTTTGATCGTATCAAGCAAAAGATCTATCGATTTTTTACTCGTAATATCGACATATTCATAAAATATTTTATCTTTTAGGATCCGTTCCGTCTCTCTTCTTGTTTCATTTTTTTTAAACGGATAAAGGTCTGCTGCTATCACACATGCATTTGATTCAGCGAGTGCCACACAAAATTGTGTCCCTAGAAATCCGCTGCCACCTGAGACCACTATTGTTTTATCTGAAAGATCAAAAAGTCTGTTGGACATATTTTTTCCTTTAACTGCCATTTATAAAAGATCAAGTCGGGATTTAATTTCAAGTGCAATTTTCAAGGTTTCCATACCGTCTTTGAAAGAAACACGCGGCACATATCCATTGCAAATGGATCCCAAAAAATCATGCATAATAGACATAAAAAGATCGTTTCTATTCCAACCGGCCTCCAATTCCGATGTTTCCCTCAGTTCACCATCGACCGAGAGATACGCTTTTCCGCTGTAGTAATCCCATTCAATAAACCCGCAGTTTCCGATAATTTTCATCCTGCGACATGGGGGTCGTTGCAAATAATCGATGTGCAGAAATACCGGAATGCTATCTTTTGAAAGAAGAAACGCGCTCATGTAATCTTCGACATCAAGATCAAGATATCCGGATACGCCACCAATTGCACCCAAAGTATGCAGCGGACCGAAAAGCCAGTATAAATAATCGATGTCATGGATAGTTGTAAGAATCACACCACCGCCCAAAGCATTTCTGGCGGCATAGCTTTTTCGATAATCTTCCCAGGGGTGCCACCCTGGCAGATACTCACCGGTATCGACATGGACGCTTATGATACGACCGATGCATTTTTGGTCAAGCCAGTTTTTGATGTGGTTTAGATTTGGATGAAATCTGAACTGATAACCGATCATCACTTTCAGATTATTTTTTTGAATCGTTTTATACAGCTCATCCGTTTTATCTAATGTGTTCGAAACCGGCTTTTCGATATATAGATGACAACCTGCTTCAGCAGCAGGTATGGCAACCTCCAAATGAAGTGACGTCGGGTTGCATATTACGACGGCGTCATAACCATGGCTCAACGCTTCTGTAAAATCTTTATGAATCAGTACATTCTCCAGGTCAACCGAATCATGAAGAGGACGATTTAGTGCACGAAACACCCCGACTTTTCCACAACCAAGTTTTCGAAGATTGTTAAGGTGACGAATCCCAACCGATCCTAAACCCACAACCATCACCCGCAATTTTGCAAAGGGATTAATATCTGTCATGTTCAGCTAAAAATTCTGCCATTTTGAGACTGAAAGGTTGGTCAATATCAATCATGGAAATATCGTCCATGTGATACGGCAATATCTTTTCACCTGTCATAGACTTCTTTTCGATGATTGTTCGGGAGCGCGTAACATCAACATATCCGTTTTGCCACAAAACCTCCGGTAACTGCTGGCGAGGTAAGTTGTAAGATTCCGGCACCCCGATATCTATCAACGGTTTGAGATATGGCTGTGAAAGGGTCCACATTTTAAATGGATTCTGTACCGGAGAGGAGACCGAGCGAACCGAGTCCGCATCAGGATGGTCGATTAACAATTTTATAGCCTCATCCACTTTTTCGAGGTTACGAAGAGGAGTGGTCGGTCTGAGATGAACGATGATTTCAGGATAATAATTATCCGCCTGTCTGAGTTGTTGAAGTGCATGGTGAAAAACCGGCCAATCAGTTATATCGTCGCCCGCGAGCGCCTCTGGTCTTAAAAATGGTACTTCAGCGCCAAAGGAAAGACTTACCTGTCTAATCCGGTCTGAGTCCGTGCTGACTATCACTCTGGAGATATAGCGGCTCTTTTTTGCAATTTCAATACTATAGGCAACCAGCGGCTTGCCGCAAAATTGTACAATATTTTTCATATGGATCGATTTGGATCCACCGCGGGCCGGAATTAATGCCAGTATTTCTATTTTCAATTTATCTTTCATCGCATTTTATCGGTTCGTTTTCATATATTTTGCAAATCATTGGAAATCCGAAAAAAGGGGCTGATGTCATCGTCTGTGTCCGAGTTTTTAAATATCTGTTTAACACATTTCACCGGGGACCGCTATAAGGCCACTTCGACCGGGGAGTTTTCTGAATTTCACCGCTCTGGTAGCGACCGGATGCTTCCTAACCTGTCTGAATACCTGGTCAAGACGCCAAAAATGATAACCGAGCGCCAGACATTTCCTAAGGAACCGGGCAAAATCCCTCTGATAAAGACCGCCCTCAATCTCCGCATGGA
>CAZSON010000378.1:0-2912 GCA_964608375.1 uncultured Desulfobacter sp.
ATTAGAATCTTTTTGCAACAATAAAACGCACGGCCCTTTAGGATATTCCGGATAATTTTCAACCACAATTGCCTCGTTGATGCCGGCTATAATATCCCGGGCAACTATAAGATCATCAGCCAATTCATCATAGCCGTGATTTGAAATTACAATTTCTTCCCGCGCAATAAGATCAAGGATCGCTTTAAATATTTCGCTCATGGCTAAAATTAACGCATCTGTAAGAATAAATTAATCATATGCCAAATGGTTTTAATAATATGGATAACGGTTGAATTGAGGGGGCGGGAAACAACCACCATGGGACTATTTAGAAGCCCAAAAATTAAGCTTATCGATGCCGTGGAAAAAAGCCGCGGCCTTTCCCGCTCCCTCTCAAATGATTCGTTCGGCCTTTTATGGCTATACTATTATTTCAATTTCCCGTTCCAATATTCGACGTATGATAAATATGCCTTTCTCTCAGTCAAAAATTCTATGTGCTTTTTTACATTCAGTCTATATGCAAATATGCGACTTATTCCCCTCCTGCGAGCTTTTTCCATTCTGTGATTTCCATCAATCAAATTATAATGACCAGGAGAAATTTCAGCTAATAATACTGGACGATAAACATCAACCGAATCCACATGTGATTCGTCGGTAGATGAAAAAGATTTGGGAAAATCAGCCACTGCTACTTCTACAAGATCGATTTCATCAGAATTATTTTTTATATGCTCGAGCATTTTTGTGATATTAAATACGAAAATGCCATTTGGAAACAGTTCATCGCCCTTATTAACAGGACATGGGGTGAAATTTTCATTTACTTCTAGCTTTTCGGCGGATTGAAGTCTCTTGAAATCAAAATTTGATCTTTTCACTATCACCTCTTGCTATATTTGCGAACGCCTATTTCTACAGGAGAATAACACTAATTTTCCTTTAGGCCGAACATTTACGTATAAGGCAATTTTGCCTGATATCCTGATATTGAACAGACAAACAGGCAAATTTGCTTACTTTCAATATTCAATATAGTATATTCTTTCTGATCATGAAAAACACGTTAAAATAGGAAGAAATCCATGTCAAGTAAGATTCTTGATGATATGCGCGATGTGATGCGGCGGCGACACTATTCAATTCGCACGGAGCGAAGCTACTGCGAATGGGTGAAGCGCTTTGTTCTTCATTTCAACATGAAGTCGCGCGATGACCTGAGTGAAGGAGAGAAGTAGATCGAAACATATCTGACGTTCTTGGCTCGCGATAGGAATGTGGCGCCATCGACACAAAACCAAGCGCTGAATGCGCTGGTCTTTCTCTACAAACAGGTACTCAAGCAACCACTGAACGAGAAAATCAACGCCGAACGGGCGGCCAGGAAGGTCAAGATTCCTGTTGTCTTGACTCGGGATGAGACGAAGCGGATCATTGGTGCGATGACCGGAATTCATCAGCTTGTTGTCAAACTGTTGTACGGTTCTGGATTGCGCATCATCGAGTGCCTGAGGCTGAGGGTGCATGATATTGACTTTGATATGAATTATGAAAGAAAAAAAGATACATTCAATTCAGTCAAGAAAATTTCAGGTTGGCTGTCCATAGTGAACTATCGCACTAAAAAATTCTAACCCCCTGTTTCACGAGCGATTTCTGTACTTTTTTAATATCCACCATTCGGCAGGTCACAGCGTCTTTGAGAGAAACAGCGGCGGCCACGCCCGCTCCCTGTCCGGTTACTGTACAGCACATCATCTGTCTGATGGCGGCGTGAGATACTTTGTCTCCGGCAACACAGCGCCCCGCCACCAGAAGGTTATCTACTTTTTGGGGAAGTATGATTCCGTATGGAACATGAAAATATCGGCCGGTCGATGGCATGATGGCGATGTGATTGCCGTCCAAAAATTCGGGAAAAATTCCAATTGAGTTTTCAAAACGAGCTTCGTTTAATACATCATATTCGGTCATGTTGTATTCACCAATGATTTTTCTCGATTCCCTCGTACCCAATGATGCCCCGATGGTCCTGAGGCGCGCTTTTTCGAACCCGGGCGTGTATTTTTTCAACGCTTCCACGGCCCACATGACCTGCTGCCTCCCTTCGATTTCAGCCATAGTGAGATCCCATACGTCTGTTGAATCTATATTGGGCATATGAACCGCGTTGAGAGACGTAATCTCTCCCGCATCTGAAAAATTGCTCCAATAGCTTTCAATACATGCATCGTCAGGTATCTCTCCGGCCTCCTTGGCTCTGGTAAACGGTTCCACCAGAAAATTACTGAATTCTTTTTCCTCTTTCTTGCCGGACGCATATCCCCAATCCGCTATGGTGCGGGGATTATTCGTAGCGTATTCCATAAATTTTTTAATATCAACCTTGCTGCAGCCGAAGTTTACCGACACACTTTCCAGTTTATCCTTTGGGTCTTTGCGATAGGGAACGCCGGCATGACATGCAATATCTGCATCTCCGGTAGTATCTATGATCCGTTTGGCAAAGATGGCCTGCCTTCCGGATTTGCTCTCCGTGATGACACCCTTGATGGTATTGCGCTCCATGATTACGTCAACAGCCGGGCAGTGCAGCAGAGGAATAATACCGGCCTCATGTATCATCCGGTCGGCAATAAATTTAAAAATTTCTGTATCCAGTATTTCATGAAAGCCTATGGTCAAGCTCGCGTCCATTCTTTTCGCCCGTTGTTCAAACTCTACGCCGATGCCTCCCGCGTCCACCACCTCTTTATTGGAGCGGTACCAGGCGATAGTCCCAATCATTGACTGCGTAATCACTCCACCGAAGCAGCCGTACCTTTCCACAAGAATAGTACCCACCCCCTCTCTTGCAGCTGCAAGAGCCGCAGAGAGCCCGCCCGGTCCACCACCAATGACCAGCACATCCGTTTCAGCCAATACAG
>CAZSON010000379.1:0-2901 GCA_964608375.1 uncultured Desulfobacter sp.
AGATCATTTTATCTGCAATGTCAATTACTTAGTGTGGCCCGACCCCTGCTGACCCATTCCTCGGAAATCAAAGAAAAATCTCTTCAGTCCAGACATTTCTTTTTTGGGTCTTCCGGCGGTTTTTAAAATTTTGACATTTGAAAACAAATTCGATAGAATGCACATTGCCATTATGCTATTTCAGATTTCCCGATCCCTTGCACTTGTTTAAATTTACCATTTATGAGGGAAATAAGCGTAGCGAGGGCCACAGCCTCTCTTTTAGCAGGTGAGGCTTTACATGTCGCGGCTTACTTTTTAAGAATTCATCGGTATTTTGTTTCGATCAAGGAAAACACGTCATGATTGCGATAGAAGCGATAACAGCTCAGGTTCTTGAGAATTGTGATATTGCTGATTCGCAACACGGCGGCTTATTTTCCGTCTGCGGTTTGGCCATGCGCCTGCGGGATTTGTACAAGTGGGAAAAAGGGCTTGACCCATGGATTGAAAAGGGATCTGCCGAGATTCTTGACTGGATTGGAGATAAAGGGCAACAGTGGGACGAACTGACTGAAAAGGATTTCAAGAACCTAACGATCCTGGGTCATAAATACGATCCGTTCGATACTGGTGGCATTAATGATCTGCTGGAACCCCCGGTTTTTTCTATGGTGCCGGATATGCCCGGGGCCTAAAGCCCACCTTCTTTCTGGCCACTGTGGAAAACAAAAAAGAAGTCAACGGATACCCGGTATATATTTTCGGCCGTGAACTCGCTCGGGATTTAATGACCTTACCGGCACTCTCCCAGGACAACAATATTTTGATTCGGCAGGAATCAGCCAAACTTTTTCAAAATATACTGCGGATTAGTTGACACGCAAAATAATCCTGGTAGGAAGTGGATTCAGGATTTATATCGGCTGACCCTGCATCGGATGAAATTGAATGAAAGATAAGGATCACACACAATACTTCAGCTTTACTCCTCGGCTTACTACGCCGTGAGTGCTGTTTTTTGACAGATATCATGTCCTTGCTTACAACAACGATTGGCGCCTATCCCAAACCGGATTATGTACTTACTCCAGACTGGTTTAGAGAGGGGGAGGTAGGGCTTTCAAACCCGACTGAAGCCTACCAGAAATATCTGGCCAACTTGCCGAATAACATCCAAGACATTCTTGACCGAAGCACGAAAGAAGTCGTCAATGACCAGGTGAATGTCGGTATCGATATCCCCACAGACGGCGAGGTACGGCGAGAAAATTACATTCATTACCACTGCCGTCACATCGATGGCATTGACTTCTCAAACTTAACACAAAAAACGTCCCGGCAAGGCGCGTGGGTGGCCAACCTACCAACCGTCACCGGCCCACTCAAAGCCCGCAGCCATTTTCTACACCGCGACTACCGCATTGCTCAGGCGGCCACCGATAGGCCGGTTAAAATCACAGTGCCTGGCCCTATGACCATCACCGACTCCATTGCCGATGTGTACTACAGCGATGATAAACGTTTGGGGGCGGCCCTCGCAGCCGCGCTCAACGAAGAAATTCTGACCCTGGCCGAAGCTGGCTGCACTTGGATTCAGGTTGATGAACCGGTTTTTGCCCGTAAACCAGACAAGGCGCTGGATTACGGCTTCGAAAATCTGGAACGCTGCTTTCAGGGAGTACCGGATCATGTAACCCGTGCTGTTCATATGTGCTGTGGCTACCCCGATTATCTAGATCAGAAGAATTTTCAAAAGGCCAACCACTTGGCTTACCTTCAGCTATCCGATGCCATTGAGGACTCAAGCATCCAGAGCATCTCGCTTGAGGATGCCCATCGCCACAATGATCTATCGTTGTTGGAACATTTCAAAACCACTACAGTGATGCTGGGAGTTATTGCCATTGCCAAATCACGGGTAGAGACGATTGATGAAATCACCGCCCGTTTACAAGCCGCTCTCAAGCACATTGATGTGGAGCGGCTAATTGCCGCCCCGGACTGCGGTCTGGGTTTTCTCAACAGAAAACTGGCCCTGGCCAAGCTGACCAATATGGTTAAGGCTGCTAAATCTGTCGGTGATTAGAATTCGCTTTTCGACAGTTAAGCAAAGGAATAAACCCCAACGTTGCAAAAGCCGAGGATGCTGCAGATCCGAGGCGTCAAAGGGTGCAGCTGTAGTGTACTACCGCAAGCCCTTGGCAACGAAGGATATGCAGTATGCTCGGCTTTCCCGCAGGGCAAAAAACATGGCAATTTTTCTAAAAATCCTGGATGTCACCATTGATTGATTCCAAAATGCTGTCTCAATCATCTGTGAGCCCTTATTGTTGTTGCTTTAAACCTACCTTTGTCATGTTTTTTATGCCACTAAGGGGTTACGTTGATCTTTGGGCTGGAACCCAAAAGTTTATTAGCAGCGCAAACCAGTTCGTTTGGAATAGTTGCTGCTGCGGCTGTAAGGGCCATTAATTGAAGGAATTCACGCCGATTCATGTCCAGGCAGCGTAATTAAAATTCAGTTTTTTTATTCATCATGCAATTTCAGCGAGTTAAACCATACTTTTTATGGCGATCAACAATTTTCAGCTTTTAATCGGTAAGATGCTCTCATCAGCTTTGCGTTGCATGGCTCATGGGGGGTTGTCGATCACAAAGACTTCGAATGAAATTGAAAAACGATTGACAGAAAGAAATGAGTGAATACGGCCCAAAAAAAGCTTGGAGCAGACACCAAAAGCAGTGTGGTTTTGAGAAGTAATTTTAAATATGACAAGTCTCACCATCGATCCGGAGCTGCTCAAACTTAGAGTCACATTTTGATATCCATACAAAACGGTAGATATCAGTTCTGAAAAATCCTTCATATTACTTCACGATTTTGAATGAGAAATCTTTCTGGGCTGTACTTTTTTTTAG
>CAZSON010000380.1:0-2889 GCA_964608375.1 uncultured Desulfobacter sp.
TTATCGCGGACGATGGTGACCGTACTGCAACATGGAGCTGGAAGCTCTGACAAAGTCAAATGACGATTTTGAAAGTATCGGGGCACAAGTGGTTCTCATCTCTCCGCAGCTGGTGGAGCACAACCTCGCCATTGCAAATGATAAGAAGCTTTGCGTCCCGATTCTGAGCGACCCCGGGAACGTAGTGGCCTCACGCTATGGGGTCCGCTTTTCACTGCCGGATGACCTGAAACAGGTATATCAGAAATTCGGGATCAACCTGGATAAGTATAACGGTGATGATTCATGGACTCTGCCGATGCCGGCCCGTATTATTATTGACCAAAGCGGTATTGTGCAGCACGCGGCGATAAATGCGGATTACACGGTACGACCTGACCCAGAAGAAACCTTGGCAGCACTCAAAGCACTGCACGCATCGCTATAGGCCATTGGGTAATTCTACATCTGTCAACATTGTGCCCCTTTCATAGGGCCATCTGATTTGATAAAGAGTCTAAAAAGTCATTGGAGTCGTGTTGCTTTATTGTGCTGATGCTGGTTTCGTACAATAATTTTAACTATTAGAATATTAGGGATTCGAGCAATGAAAAAACCATGGAGCGGCCGTTTTATAGAAGCCACCCGGAAGTCTGTGGAAAAGTTCACCGAATCATTGTCTTTTGACCATCGCCTGTACCCGTATGACATCCAGGGCAGCATCGCCCATGCGAGGATGCTGGGTAGTGTTGGGCTTATGAGCAAAACCGACGCGGATAAAATTATCAAAGGACTCAAAGCGGTCGAACAGGAAATCGAAGACGGCAAGGTGGACTTCGACCCGGCCTTTGAAGACATCCATATGCTGGTGGAGCACCTGCTGGTCGAAAAAATAGGGACCGTGGGCAAAAAACTGCACACTGCTCGGAGCCGGAACGATCAGGTAGTCACTGACATGAAGCTCTGGATGAAGGGTGAAGGTCGCAAAAATCTCGATAACCTACGGATACTGCAAAGGACGCTTCTAAAAAAAGCAAAAAAGGATGAACGTTTGATTATGCCGGGATTCACCCATCTTCAGCATGCTCAGCCGGTGTTCGTGGCGTTCTATTTCCTGGCCTTTATGGAAAAATTCGAGCGAGACATATCCCGCCTTAAGAACTGCCTTGAAAGGGCTGACGTACTACCCCTGGGATCATGCGCCCTGGCCGGTACAATGCTTCCCATCGATCGCGGAAAAACCGCTGCAGACCTGGGCTTCGGTGCGATATCCCGCAATGGTATGGATAGCGTGAGCGACCGCGATTTCCTGATTGAATACGCCTTTGTTCTTTCGCTGATCGCAACTCACATAAGTAACTTCTGCGAAGACATGATCATCTGGGCCAGTACTGAGTATGCCTATATCACCATCGATGACGGCTACTGCACCGGATCTTCCATCATGCCACAAAAGAAAAACCCCGACGTGTACGAACTGCTGCGGGGAAAAACCGCCCGTGTCTGCGCCGCTTTGTATGCCTTGCTAACCCTGACGAAAGGACTGCCCCAGGCCTACAATAGGGACTTGCAGGAGGATAAGGAGCGAATTTTCGATGCCAACGACACGGTTTTAGCGTCTGTCCGCATCCTGGCCGAATTGATAGTCCACACTAATTTCAATGAACGCCGGCTCCTCGACTCCACTCAAAAAGGGTTCATGGAAGCAACGGCTTTGGCCGAATACATGGTGGCCCGGGGGGTTTTTTTCCGGGATGCTCACCATATCGCCGGTGAAATTGTCCACATAGCGGAGGCCAGCGGCAAACGGCTGGCCGAACTTGACCTTGCAGCCATGAAACGGGTCTACCCTAAAATTGATGAAAATGTCTATTCGGTGCTCTCCTGCGAAAAAATACCAGACCACGTTGCCAGCATTGGCGGCACCGGCCGCGATGAAATCAGGAAAAATCTGACATACTGGGAGATGAGATTGCCGGATGTTGACCATGACGAATAATGGAGTATTTTTAAACCGATTCCGTCGACCGTGGTAAAACCCAACGATGACGAGCATAGTCGGTTTGCTAAAAAATTGGCCTTCCTTTTATTTTTTTCTTGACAATAGAATACCAATTTGTCATCATTCTCATAATTTATAAACGAAGCTATTCAAGATAGATGATCTCTTTTAACATGACAACTCTAAGTACAGTTGAAAAACGTATTCGCCGTCGCCGTTTCAGACGAAGGGCTGGGTTTTCTATGTCTGTGCGCAGGTGATCAGGTGGGAAAAAAAGAGAATTCATAAAACCCCGACATTTGCCGGGGTTTTTTTTTGTTCAAAAAAAGCAAGAGGGAAACAAATAATGGAAAAAAAGAACGTGAAGAAAGTGGTTCTGGCGTACAGCGGCGGCCTTGATACGTCTGTGATCGTGCCCTGGCTCAAGCAAAATTACAGGGGCTGCGAAGTGATCTGCTTTACGGCAGATCTCGGCCAAAAAGAAGAATTGAATGGATTAGAGAAAAAGGCCCTGGCATCCGGTGCCAGCAAAGTCTACATCCGGAATCTTCAGGAAGAGTTTCTTACCGATTACGTTTTTCCGACCATGCAGGCAGGGGCCGTGTATGAACGGGAGTATCTGCTGGGAACCTCTTTCGCACGTCCTCTTATCGCCAAACACATGGTAGAGATCGCCGAAAAAGAAGGGGCTGATGCTATCTCCCACGGTTGCACAGGCAAAGGAAATGACCAGGTGCGATTCGAGCTGAGCATTATGGCCCTCAACCCAAAACTCAAGGTCATCGCAGCCTGGCGGGAATGGCACATCCGGAGCCGGGAGGACGCTCTCGTCTATGCGGCCAAACACAACGTGCCTGTGTCTCAGACCGAAAAAGACATCTATAGCCGGGACCGGAACATTTTTCACC
>CAZSON010000381.1:0-2884 GCA_964608375.1 uncultured Desulfobacter sp.
AGATGAAGGCTTGCGAAAAGCGGCTTCCAGCGCCGTTCAGTTATACAGCCAAAAAAAACCGAAAACCGAATGGACCGGAGATGCAGCCACTCACCCGGAGATTACCCAGAAAATAATTGAAATTTGCGCCGAAAATGCCGAGGTTGCCAAACTGATAGACAGGCTTGGCAAGGTGCGAAACGATATTAACCATGGCGGTTATAAAAAAGACTCTCTCAAAGCAAGGGATCTTGAAAAAAAATTCCGGTCAGCGCTTAAGCGTGCAGCATGGCTTTGACAGTACCCTTATTAAAAGTGGCGAAATAAATTTCACTCTTTGATGCTAATTTTTGAAGCGGCTGCGATGAAATTGCAATGAAATAGGTGAACAAGGATCCGCCGGAAACCGGAAAATGAATAATATCATGATGTTAAGCAATGCTGATGCCATAATGAAACCGTTTGTGATTTTCCCGAACGCGATTTTTGGCGACATGCGCGGAATTGCAGTTTCAAGTTACTGGAAATTCAACAAAAAAATCACCCAGAGTTTGAAACATTGACCCGATTAGAGGGGATTGCGACTTGCTTGTATTTGGATGTGCGAAATTTAAGTTATCGTTTAACCCGGCCGATCGATTTGGCCGGGTTTTTTTATCCGTTGCCGCCCAGGTATATGGTTAAATAGAATTTTCAATAAACGCTTGCATACGTCTTGGTCCTTTGGTAAAAAAACGAGTGCGGTTTGCCGCGGATCTTTAAATTAACTATCTCAAAGAAAGGGGGGAAGAAGAAAAAGAGGCAGAAAAACCGATTGGAAGAGGTGTTTTAACCATAAAGTCAACAAAAGGAGGTTCAAATGAAAAGAATATTAATTCTCGGAATGGCGCTTTTATTCGGACTTGTTGTTTATATGGGAGCTGCGCCGGCTGAAACTCTGGCCAAAGCCACTTTTGTAACCATCGGTACAGGCGGGATTACCGGGGTTTATTATCCCACCGGGGGTGCAATCTGCAAAATTGTTAATAAGAAACGCAAGCAATATGGCATTCGCTGCACCGTAGAATCGACAGGCGGATCGGTATTCAATGTCAATGCCGTTATGTCCGGCGACCTGGATTTCGGTATCGTACAGTCCGACAGGCAATTTCAGGCGATCAAGGGGATTGCCAACTGGAAAGATAAAGGTCCTCAGAAGGATCTTCGTGCAGTATTCTCAATCCATCCTGAAAACGTTGATGTGATTGCCGCTGTTGATGCCAACATCAACAGTATTCAGGACCTCAAGGGCAAACGCGTCAGCATCGGAAACATCGGTTCTGGTTTCCGAAAAAATGCCATAGATGCTCTGAAGGCTAATGGTATCGATTACAAAAAGGATTTGATAGCAGAAAGCCTAAAGGCCGCAGAGCAACCCGGAATGATCCAAGACGGCAGGATCGATGCAGCTTTTTACACTGTTGGACATCCCAGCGGGTATTACAAGGAGGCCACGGCCGGAAAACGCAAGGTGAAGTTCATTCCTATAACGAACATAGATGCTCTCCTGGCAAAATACCCCTACTATGCAAAATCTGTTACCCGGATGGAGCTTTATCCCGGAGCAGCAAATGATGCAGATGTACCAACATTTGGTGTTAAGGCCACATTTGTGACATCCATAAAGGTTCCGGAAAATGTTGTATACGCAATCACCAAGGAAGTGTTTGAAAACTTTGATGATTTTAAGAAACTACATCCGGCCTACGGCGGCCTGACAAAGAAAAATATGTTGGAGGGTCTGTCCGCACCGATTCATCCGGGGGCCATGAAATACTATAAAGAAGCCGGCCTTAAATAGTTCTTAACCGTAAACTTCAAACCATAGAGCGGCGGAGCCGGTCTTTCAGGATACGGCTCTGCCGCCCTCTTTGTAATAAAGACCTGTGAAATGGCCAATCTCACCATACTCAACATTCTTAAGTTTATTTTTGACAGTCTCGTAAAAAGTCATTTGCGAACGACTTTGAGCATTTTGGGATAAAGTGTTTTGATAGGTGGTGCGTTAAGAATTTCAAGCTGTTTGAGGAGGTTACGACGAGTTCTTGAAATTTAGTATCACCTATCAAAACGCCCCAAAATGGTCATTTAGAGAGCAATATGCACTTTTTACGAGTTCCTCATTGTTAACGGCCAAGGCGGAAATTCCTGTCCTTACACTTGTGCTATATTTTTCAAGATCACCCCTCATTAACATAAGATTGAGGTGACCGACATGAGCGAAAATCAAATCCGTGGGACGGACGACACCCTGGAAAAAGACGATGGCCTTGAGATAGCCAGAAAAATGGCCGAGGAAGAAGAGGGAATTGGCCGTCGCCCTAAAGGACCCTCCAAGCATATCATTCCGACCATTGCGGTGATTTGGAGCTTTTTTCAGCTCTCAATTGCCAGCTGGCTGATTCTCGACTCCACTTTTATCAGAGCCACCCATCTCGGTTTTGCCCTTTTGATTGTTTTCCTCAACTACCCATTGTTTAAAAAACCACGTTTAGGCCTAAAATTTCTATCAACCACTGACAGGATTCCCATAATCGACTACATTATCGCAATTGTAGCTTGTTTTACGGCAATTTATATTATGCTTGATTATGTAGGAATTACTACGCGCTATGGTGCACCCATCACGAGGGACATTATTATCGGAATAGGCCTTACCCTGCTATTACTTGAAGCATCACGACGGGTGATCGGTCCTGCTCTGCCAATCATTGCATTGGCATTTTGTTGTTATGCCTTTTTCGGCCCTTACATGCCGGATGTTATTTCGTTTAAAGGGGTCTCCATTAATCGATTCGTCGGTCAAATGACCATGTCCACGGAAGGGATTTACGGGATTCCTTTAGATGTCTCGGCAACCATAGTG
>CAZSON010000382.1:0-2883 GCA_964608375.1 uncultured Desulfobacter sp.
TTGGCGGGTGGCGTCTCGAGGGATTACCGTGGACATATAAAATGAAACCCGACCTTATATATCAGCCTGATCTTAAAAAATAAATCAGGGCAAAGGCACAGCATATCTTATTATTTCCACAGCGCACATTGTCTGGCGATGTTCAAAGCCGATCTGACGTATTCACCGGCCAGAAAGAAGCGGCGGCACCAACGGTCTGTTACCATACACTTTAACCGTAGACCGAAATTGTGCGTTTTTACAGTTAGGTATCGGTCAAATTTAGACCGAAGCAGCAAAAAGAATATGTCTAACAAAAGAGGGCTGATGTCTAGTGCGCTAAGGAGATTGACCCTATGTGCCATTTAGTACTATTTTTACCGGTTTTCACACTACCAGTCTTTTGGCTTTTTCCCTTTCCAACAGCTATGACTATTTATCTTATCATTTTAGGCCTTTCCCTATTGCTGTATTTTTTAATTTTTAAAGCGATGATGGCGAAGCCCCGGGTAGGAAAAGAGGCTATGATCGGCAAAACAGGAATTGTTATCCAGGATATCGCTCCTGAAGGAAAAATCAAATATGCATCAGAAATCTGGAATGCAATGACGGGTGAAAAAAATTTTTCGGCAGGGGAACAAGTTATTATCCGTGGATTTTCGGGAATGAATGTTCTGGTGGAAGAAATTCCCATTGAAAAGCAATGACAGAAAGAAGGTAAGATTAAATGAGACGAAAACAGGCAACGAAACGCGGACAGGTTGTTCGGGATCCCGTTTGTGGTCAACGGGTCAACAGAAATAAAGCCCATATCATCATTATGTACAAAAATCGGGAGTATCCTCTCAGTTGTCCAAAATGCCAATCTGAATTTGAAAAAAACCCTGAAAAGTATCTTGCACACTTGAAAATTTGAAAACAGTTGTAACGGATCTTCCATTTTTAAAGAACAACTTTATCGCATCTAATACACCGATTTAATTGAAGATCTTCTTTCCTCCACTAACTTTTTTCTAGTGAACACGGATTCTTTGCTGCATGGTATAGCATCCGGTAATGTTATGCCCGCTTTTCCCAAGAGAATTTTGATGTTTTCTCTAGGAATTGGAACCGTCTGAAGCGATAAATTTCCAATAACTACTTCAGTTGTACAAAGAGAGGAGAGTTCGGCTATGCCCTCTTGAATCGTAACATCTATATCTCGCCATAAACGCCGCAGCTCATATGCAATCATATAGGCCAACATAATTGCGAAAACATGGGCTCTTGTTCGGTTAGTTTTACGAACATAAATACCGCGAATGTGCAGCAATGCAGTTTTCATCGTCCGAAAAGCCCATTCTACTTCAGCAAGACCCTTATATCTGTCATGAATGGTTACGAAATTCTATAGGCCAACGGAAGGTCAAGGCTGGCATACTGGGCGACGTATTTTATCTGAAAGTCTTGCGAAACCAAACCGTTGATAAGCGCAGCGGACGTCAAGGTCAACAGTGCAAATACGATGATCACGGAGTTTCTGGCGCTGGCAATAAGCTCACCGCGATTCCATCTGGCCCCTGCAAGCGAACCAGCTATAGCGAGAAATGAAAAGGCCATGGCAAGGTAGAGCGAGTAATGACCAATGTCTGTCATATTGATTTATCTCCATTGAACACATAAACAGATAAAGAACCTTTTCAGCTTCAAAACACCGGCATCGGCATTTGACCCCAGTAATTTCGAGGCGCAGTGTATTCTACATCCAGCACTTTAGCATTCTCTGATTCAACATCCACTCTCAAAAGGGGCAAATGCTTGACGGTGAAAGCAAGCGCCTTGTCGGCCGAAGCATACTCTCCGTTCGGCCAGGTGAGTTGCGAAAAAATCAACCGCATGGAGCCACCACCCATCAACCCCATCATATCACTGTGATCACGCCGCCCAAAAAAAGGAAAGAAAAAACCGATGACAGCGTCAAACGATGGTCTTGGCCTTCTTTGCACACCGGACATATCGGGTTGTGCGAAAAGGCCCTGCATCATGTACTGCCTGGGCATAAGATGGACCATGAATCCTTTGTGCCCTTTCTGCTTTAAGTTTTGGATCGCTTCGGAGACTGCTCTATCCTGAAAGGCAATTTCGACAATATTTTGTATGGATTCATCCGGCTGCGGCATTATCGAAATCACCATGATTTGTTTGTCAGGAATGGGTGTTATCGATGTCTGGGAGATTGTATAGCTGCGCAGCCCGAACGCCACAGCAATGACTAAGATCAACGCAACCGCGAAAGCCAGTCCCAGCGCCAACCCTTTTGAATTGCTCCAACTGAACAGAATACGAAAAATTTTCTTGCCAGGATCGCCCGGGAGAAACATGACCGTTTGATTCATGTATGCTCGATAGCTGTCTCCATGCTGCTCGAGCATGCGTTGTTCCTCATGGCGTGCCAGCAGGTAATAGACAAATAACATACTGACATACAGAAAAAGGATAAAAAAGCGCGGCCAGAATAAAAGCAGGCCCAATCCGGCAATAGCGAGAAACAGATACTGGGGGTGACGAATCTTTCGGTACAGAATTCCGGTCACCACACCTTTCCGGCGAAATTTGGCAGCGTATATTTGCAAAAACCCAATCAAAAATACGAGGATCCCTAAAGAGAATAAGGTCCGCCCAAAACCATTAACAAAATTGAGCACGGCGCTTTCCGACACGACTGCATGGGGTAAAAAAAAGCCGGTCAGCCAGGCGGTTGCCGGATAAGCATAAAGGGTGTTTAGCAGGGGGCCATACCCGGCATAGAAATAGGCCGCGAACGGACTAACCATGATGACAATTTCGAGCCCGATTAATAAATAAAAAATCGCTACAGAGCTGCGCATAATTTTTCCACGCAAGTTCATGGTAGTTTGTCTCCCT
>CAZSON010000383.1:0-2878 GCA_964608375.1 uncultured Desulfobacter sp.
CGATGGGCCTGGGCTGCTTCCGCTAAAGGATAGCTTTGTCCGGCCTCGATCTGCACCGAGCCCTTCGTCACAACGTCAAACAGATCCATGGCATGTTCCACCAGATCTTTACGCTCCTTTGTATACGTCATCAGACTCGGTCGGGTAAGAAACAAAGATCCCTTTGCAACAAGGATTCCAAGGTCTACCGGCGGGATCGCGCCGGATGATTGCCCGAACGTTACCATCATTCCCATCGGTCGCAGGCAGTCAAGGGATTTCATAAAAGTTGACTGCCCGACGGAATCATAGACCACATCGACACCCTTCCCTTCTGTAATATCTTTTACGCGTAAAAGAAAATCCTCCTCCTTATAGAGAACAGTGTGGTCGCAGCCGTGAGTACCTGCCAACTTCGCCTTTTCCGGTGACCCGACGGTTCCGATCACCGTGGCACCGATATATTTGGCCCATTGGCAGGCGATCGAGCCGACCCCACCGGCCGCGGCATGGATCAATATCGTATCGCCCCTTTTCACCGGATAACACTTACGGAGGAGGTACCGTGCCGTCATTCCCCGAAGCATCATGGCAGCACCCTGTCGAAAAGAGATCTCCTCGGGAAGTTTTACAAGGCGGTGAGCCGGTATCAAGCGTACATCCGCATAGGAGCCGGGCGGGATCCCGGCATAGGCAACCCGGTCACCAGCCTTAAGTTCAGTCACATTTTCGCCGATCGCTTCGACCACACCGGCGCCTTCCATCCCCGGTGTTGCCGGCAGGGCGGGCAATGGATAAAGCCCGGTGCGATGATAAACATCAATAAAGTTAACCCCGATCGCCTCATGACGAATCAATACTTCACCTTGGCCCGGCCGGCCGGGATCGTATCCTTCCAAACGCAGGACTTCAGGCCCGCCGGTTTCATACATTCGTATCGCTTTTATCATATGACCTCCTGTTTACCTTTTTTTCACGATGATTACCCTTCGTACAGCACCGCCAGTATGGTCGCTTTCCCGGTTTTAGCGGCAATGCAATGCGGTGTTGTGGACAGATAATAGACGCTATCTCCGGGATTAAGGTCGAAGAAATCATCCCCGATTTTCAACGACACGATGCCGTCCAGAATATAAATAAACTCTTCTCCCTCATGCACCGACATTTCGCCTTCCGGATCGACTTCCAGTTTTACAATCAGGGCCTCCATGTGGCGCCCCTTGACCTCGGGAGCCAGGCTTTTATAGGTGTATATCTGTTTTTCTCCCTTTGAAGATGTTGATCTTGACACAACCTTTTGTTCGTATTTCCGTGTTACCGAGTAGAGCTTGTCACCTACTCCGGAAATAATTCGGCTGAGCGCACTGTCAAGGGCTTTTGAGAGCTTGATGATGGTACCGAGTTGAGGTTGGACACGATTGTTTTCAATTCCCGATAAAAAATCGATATCAAACCCGGTAAGTTTGGATAGCTCGCCAAGTGAGAGCCCTTTTTCTTCTCTGAGTGTTTTGATCCTGGCGCCGATGTCTCCAACATCTTTTGGGGCCGAAAATTCAATATCTCCGGTTAGATTTTCAAAAAAATCTACGTTCATGTGCGGTTTTATATTCTCTTTTTCCATTTTTATCTCCCTGTAAAAATCATATCTATAAACACCGGGCTCCTATATGCCTTGCAATAACAATTCGCTGAACCTCCGAAGTTCCTTCTCCGATCTCAAGGAGTTTCTGATCCCGGTAAAAACGTTCCACATCGTAATCCTTCATCAATCCGTAACCCCCGTGGAGCTGAACCGCATGGTTGGCGCACCGATGCATCACTTCCGAGCAATAAAGCTTAGCCATGGCCGCCTCTTTGGAAAATGCAAGATCATGATCCCGCAGCCAGCAAGCCTTGTAAAGGAGAAGGCGGGCACATTCTATCTCAACTGCCATATCAGCCAACTTAAAAGCGTTGACCTGAAAATTGGATATCGGTCTCCCGAACTGCTCCCGCTCACTGCTGTATTTTAGGGCCAAATCAAAACAACCCTGAGCGCCGCCAAGACCCATACCGCCGATAGAGAGCCTCCCCCCGTCCAGTGTCTGCATCATCTGGTGAAATCCATGTCCCCTTGTTCCCAATAGATTCTCCTTCGGGACCCGGCAATCTTCGAAAAAAAGCTCACTGGTATTGGAACCCCGCCACATCATCTTATCATGCATTTCTTTGGCGCGGTAACCCGGAGTATCTGATTCAACCAGGATGCAGGAAAGCTCATTCCGACCATCCTCCAGGGAACCGGTACGGCATAAAACAGTCACCCCTGCTGAAATCCGGGTCGATGCATTGGTAATGAAAGTTTTGCTGCCATTTATGACCCATTGATCACCATCGAGCACAGCCCTTGTGGCCGTGTTGGCCGCATCTGAACCGGCATTTGGTTCCGTCAGACCAAAACCCCATAGCGCCTCGCCGCTGCAAAGTTTCGGGAGATATTGCCGTTTCTGATTTTCATTTCCAAAATAATAAATCGGGCCGATGCCGAGTGAATTCTCTGCAGCCACAGTCGCCGCATGGGAGCCATCGATTCTGGCAATTTCCTCGGTGGCAATGATATATGACAGATAATCCATACCCTGGCCACCGTATGCTTCAGGGACAAATATGCCGAAAAGGCCGAGTTCGCCCATTTTTTGCATGGTTTCATATGAAAACTGTTCTTTTTTGTCGAGTTCTGCGGCAACCGGCTTGATCTCCTTTTCGGCAAAACTCCGCACAGATTCGCGTAAAATCTCCTGTTCAGTGGAAAGGGTAAAATCCATGGTCACTCCCTTGTGTCCCCCCATAGAAGGACTAAGCTTAATCTAGTAAATCAGAGGTGCGAAACTTGAGTTATTTATTTGCTTGAACGGTTATG
>CAZSON010000384.1:0-2866 GCA_964608375.1 uncultured Desulfobacter sp.
TATTTTCAAAAAACAAGGCAGAAAGTATTGGAAGATACAAGCGGTTTGTCTCCAAGGAAGCACTTGAAGAGATTAACCAGATATTTAACAGAAAAAAGTTGCCTACGATAATTGGGAAAAGGAGTTTTGTCGAAAAAATCAAAAAACGGTTTTTCCCTGATAAAACCCATGAAGAGGTTCCGGAATCCAGATTTCTTGCTCCGGATGCGGAAACCATCATCGGTGAAGTTTGCAAATACTATAACATTCGCACAGACACTCTCCTTTTATCTAAACGAGGTTGCTTCAATGAGCCAAGGAATGTTGCGGTTTATCTCATAAGACATCTTCGCAATGATAAATTAAAGGATGTGGGAAAGATTTTCGGAATATCCAAAAACAGTACAATCAGCAGTATTGATAGAAGATTGAAGCGTGAAATGATAAGGGATAAGAAAATCAAAAGAAACCTTGCAGCATTGAAAATTCAATTAACTAAGGGTCAAGAGTAGATCTGACCCCCTTATAAAATGAAACCAGTTTACAGGGAAAAAGTTGTTCAGATGTTGTTCACTGAAAAGTTAATATGTTGAAATTATTGGTAATATTTGACATTGGCGCAGGTTCTACTCCCGCCGCCTCAAACGCTCGCGCAAACCATATATTTCCAAACCCCAAGATTTCGGGGTCCGTCGGCATGATATCCAATACGATCCGGCCAGCGATCCAACGGCAGATTGGGGCCTCAGGCCCTGTATCTTCGACGAAGCCGAGACTTTTCAACCGTTCGCCAAATCAATGATAACCCGCCAGGGAGCCGACCTCTACAATGACATCCACATCCATTGTTAGCCTGTTGTAAGACCAGTCGTCGTTGCCGCTGGCCACCAATTTCAACAATACAAATATGTCTTGAGGTTTAAGCAGCATGGTTGCCCTTTATTTGCAATTCGCGAATAGCTTTATGGTATAAAATGTCAAGCAATATTTTTTGATTGCTGATGAAGGGACTCACCGAATTGAGCAGCGTATGCGTGATATGCGATTGTTGTCTTATTTTAGATTTTTGGGTGATTTTTATTTATCGCATTTTCCCAAAAAAATCATTCAATAAGGAAACAAATGACCGGAATTAGAAAGGCCCCCCGACTTGATGCTTGTGCAGAAGGCTATTCTTTTTGTAATCCATCCAAACGACCTCCGGCTCAAATCGGGACCGGAGAGCCCAATTCGCTTGCAACGTCGGTGGGAAAAAGGTATTTTGGAACCGGACAGATCTAGACCCTGGCAGGAGAGACCGTGAGCAGGAGTAGAAAAACCTTTCATTGTAAAAGAACGCGGATGGTTTTTCATTAAAGGGAAGCGATATATGGCAAAGAAATCAAAAAAGAGGGATGCCCTGGCCGAGTTGCTTGTGGCTGCCGCGCCCAAGGTCTTAACCGATCTTATTTTAGAACTTGCGGCGGAATCGCCCAGTATCCGTCGGGCGTGTTTCGAATTTCTAAAATCCCATGTTTCAGTTTCGGAAGCCCTTGAAAAACGATCTGAAGGTGAAATTGTGTTGGCTCTGTGGTCCGAGCTGGCACCCGATCTGGAGGATCTGGATGCCTATGGCGGTGGAGATTATGCTATTGAGAATCATGTAGCTGAACTCCTGGACCAAATTCGGGCGCAGCTGGATTTAAAAAAAGTGAGGGTAGACGATCGGCGCAAAATCCTTGACCAGATTTTGTCCTACATCCAAAGCGGCAATGCCGGTATGGACGATATGCTTTATGAGGTAGCCTATGCCGCTTGCTATGACGATGCCGACATGCATGCACTGGCGGAGTCTTTTGAGGCCATGCAGGGCGATTGGAAAGTGGATAATGCCCGTCGCATTTACCGCCGGCTTGGGGACCGGGACAAATATCTCGAGTTGCGTATGGACCATATGGAATACGGTGCGGATTACCACGATCTGGCAACTTTTTATTGGGAAACCGGCAAAAAGGAAAAAGCCCTGCAGGTGGCCGAAGAGGGTTTGCGCAAGGGAAAGGGACGAATGGACGAGCTGCGTGGATTTGTCGCTGATCGGGTTAAAGCGGCTGGTGACCGCGAAAAATATTTGGTGCTTCAATTCGCCCAGGCCACCGATGGCCTCACACTTAAAAAATACAAGGCATTTAAAAAAACGTGCAAAAAGTCCGAGTGGGCAAGATTCGAACCCAAGGTGCTCGCCCACCTGAAAAATGCCTGGGATGAAGAACAGCTCAAAATCCGCATGCATCGCAAAGAATACGATGAGGCTGTAACTATTTTAACCAAAAGGCGATATCCGACAATGGGTTGGGATGTCGGCGGTGAAATTCAGACCGCCAAAAAACTTGAAAAACGTTACCCTGAAAAGATTCTCAAATACTATCTTTCCGGGCTCGGTAATTTAACGGTCAACGCCACTCGAAAAGAATATGCCCGCAAGGCCAATGTGATGACCAAGGTGCGCCGTTTGCTCGTTGGGGTGATCGGGGACGAACCGCGCTGGAAAAAGTTCGCGGCTAAAGTCAAGCAAGACAATATCCGGCGTCCGGCTTTTCAGCAGGAGTTTGCCAGGGTATTGCCGGGATGGCGGGAATTGAACTGATATGGACGCGGACAGGAAAAAAAGGATCATGGGAAAAAGGATCATGGTGTCACATCTTGCACAGTGAATATGTATGCTCGTATTTAGCCCGCAAATCAGGCTCATTTTTGGTCTTACTTCGCATGGAACTTAAAATGTGGCTTATTGCTGAGTAGCTCATGCCAAACAACCGCCCTGTTTCTTCGTTGGGCAGCATGCATGTTTTCCAAATCAGATAGACCAGCAAGTCGCGGTCATCCTTCAGTGATTTGGGTATTCTCCGTG
>CAZSON010000385.1:0-2861 GCA_964608375.1 uncultured Desulfobacter sp.
GGGTCTTCCCAATCTCGTACAAATTTCAACGGCTAAAGCGAATATAATATCGGGGGCCAAATGCTCGGTGATGGTTTTATCGTAAAGTATTTTCGCCTCAGGCAAAAACTCATCATCTCCTTCCCAGTATAGAGCTGCCACTGGAATGTGCTCAGTTATTGCGAAACGATACGCCACATCTGCAACATCAAGTGAAATGCCATGAAGTTGTTCGCATCTTTTCCTGAATGCTGCAGTATTATCGGCATACTGTTTAGAGATTAAATGAGTTGGTATTGCGTGAGGGCCGCGGAAAAAGGTAGCACCGCCGGGAATATCTTTTTCTGATATCCATTCTCGGTCTATGTCAATTTCTTTTGATTTTAAAAGATAATGTATAATAAAGAGATACAAATAATCATTGGGGTTTTGATCATTTTCGCCGATGCGATCGATCTTAAACTCATGGGGGTATATAGCGTATTTTTCACCCCACACAGATAGAGTATAAAACTTTTTCACATCATTATATTCACATGATGCGCGCCTGCAAACATCTGCCGGATCTTTTCCGGCCAGTTCCTGAAAATGAATTTTGTCTATGGAATTTGTCATATTTGCTCAAGTTTCGCACCTGATATTTTGAGAAAAGCCGCATCAGGCATAGGGTAAAAAGAAATTTTTCTGGAAAAAATTGATTGTGAAACTTTAATATTTTAAAACAGATCATCGATGTTTCATGATTCATCGTGTGGATAGCAAAACATCGCGAAAGGTGCAAGATAGAAAATGATGAAAACAATTCAGACAGTATGTCCGCGGGATTGTTACAGCACCTGCTCTTTGGAAGCAAAGGTAGATGGTAATGGTCGCCTGGTGAAATTAAGCGGTAACCGGGAGCATCCGATAACCAAAGGGTTTACCTGTATACGCAGTCCAAAGGAGCCGAGGCGGATTTATCAAAACCGCATCCTCTATCCTCAGATCAGAACCGCTGCAAAACCCGGACGGAACTTTACCCGTGCGTCCTGGACCGAGGCATTCGACACAGTTGCCGAACAGATCAACATGGTTTTGGACCGGTGGGGACCGGAGAAACTTTTGTTGCTTCATTATGCCGGCAACATGGGGCTTCTGGTGGAGCAATTCTCCCAGCGCATTTGGAAAGCACTGGGCGCAACGGAAACCGATCACAGCATCTGCAGCCTATCCGGCCATGCAGGGCTGGGGCTTCACTACGGACTGGGATATGGGCTTCAGCCGGAAGAACTGGTCCATCAGAACCTGATTTTATTTTGGGGATTTAATCCGATTGTTTCCGCACCTCACATCTGGGCTTTGGCCAACAATGCCCGTAAACAACAGGGAGCACGCATCGCGGTAATCGATTCGAGACGATCTGAAACCGCCAAAAAAGCTGATTTATGGATAGCGCCTCGCCCGGAAACAGACGTGGCATTGGCCAATGGTGTCGCAAATCAGTTGATTCAGCAAAATCATATGGATGGCATGTTTATTGACGCCTGGGCAATCGGTTTTGATACATACAAAGAACAGGTCGCAAAATGGAGTTTGGAAAAAACTGCCGGTGCAACCGGCGTTAAAGAGCATGGTATCGAAAAATTGGCTCAACTTTATGACGAACACAGGCCGAGCGCGACCATGATCGGCATCGGTTTTCAAAAATCAAATCAGGGCGCTCAGGCTGTTCGGGCCGTTTCCCTGCTTCCTTCACTGATAGGTCAACACCGGGGATTTTTTTACGGGAACAGCAGCGGTATGGATGTGGACACCAAGTATCTGACCGGCCAAAGCCTGGTCGGGAAATCACCGAAGGTGACAAGTCAGGTGGCCTTGAGCGACGCTGTTTTGGCAGGGGAATTCAAGTTCATCTATGTCTACGGAACAAACCCGGCACTGACTTTGCCGAATCAGACCGCGTTTCGCCGGGGGCTTGTAAAAAATGACGTTTTTATGGCGGTTCACGATCCTCACTGGAACGAAACGGTTGATTTTGCAGATGTGGCCTTGCCTGCAACATCTTATCTGGAAAAGGAAGATATCGTTGTTCCCTGGTCCCATTGGCATGTCCGAAAATCAAATCGAGTCATTGCTCCTTTGGGAGAGAGTCAAGATGAGATCGAGGTCATGGTGGGTCTTGCTAAACGGCTGAATATCGGGTCCGAAATGGTCTATGAGCCCCCTTGGAAAGCCTTAGAAAAAGCCTTTGAAGGTGCATTGGCCAAAGACGCGTTTCAGCAGCTTTTGAATGGGAACCGGGTTCAGATGAAATATAAACCGCTTGATGAATATCAGACCCGGTCCGGGAAGATAGAATTTGTTTCCGAATCGGACAGGAGAAAAGGAAGTACCGATTTTCCGTATTTTGAGCCTACACAAACAGGGCCTGATGAATATCTTTTATTAAACAGTGCGGTGCGAGAATACACCCACACCCAATTTCAGGACATCTTCGGCCCGATTCCGGCGATCGTGTGGATCAATCCCCACGATGCTGAAAACCACGGCATCAGAAACAACGACGAGGTTTTTTTAACAAACAGATTGGGTAAAATCAACGCATCGGCGCAGATCACCGGCGATGTTCCGGTCGGTGTTTTGTGGAGCCCCAGACAGTTTCCGGGGAAAAATGGTGTACCGCTTAATACAATCTGCCCTGGCACGCCCCAGCATTTGGGTGGCGGATCTGTGTTTAATTCAACGGTGGTAAGGATAGGGCCGGTCTGACTATCTGCGATCAACCGGTAAAACAGTAACTTCTCAACAATTGATGGTGCTTTGATTGATATCCATTTTCCGCCTCATTCCCCAGCGTTTATTGAGAAGTTACTAAAACTATTAATAACATTTTGTCAGTAAAA
>CAZSON010000386.1:0-2854 GCA_964608375.1 uncultured Desulfobacter sp.
TACATCCCGGCAAGGATATGAAAGAACAACAGCCGTATAGGCGCAAACCTTGACCCCTGGAATCCCTGGACCCTCTTCTCCAACTTAATTGGAGAAGAACAAAAACCCAAAAGTGTACGCATTGGTCAATAATTTGTCATTAATACAAAAAAATTTGTTGATACAATCAAATATTTCTTGACATTGGTAAGATGGCAATATATTCTGCCCTAAAAAAGATGGAAAAGATGTCTTCGGTTAAAAGAAATAGAATCAAAGAAGACCCTGGCCATATCGCTGGTAATTTGCCGGATTCGCAGGGAGAGCAGATTCTGAGAGAGAGAGAACTAATACTCGAAATGTTGAAACAAATCGCTGATGCTATACTCAACATTTTCACACGTGACTTGGAAGTGGTCGTTCATGATCTCACCCAACCACAGAAATCCATCAAGTATATTGCCGGCGATGTCACTCATCGCAAAATAGGCGGTCCGATCACCGATTTGGTCGTAAAAGCCCTGCATCAGGAAGGTCGCGGCATTCGCGATCGACATAACTACAAGACCACTTCCAGCGACGGTCGCGCCCTCAAATCCACCACCGTTTTCATCCGTGATAGCCGAGGGGATGTCGTCTCCGCCTTATGCATAAATATCGATATGACCCATTTTCTCAATGCCGCCTATTCTTTAAATAATTTCATCAGTACCGAGAATGACTTCAATGGCTCGGAAAAGGCTGAAACATTTGCGATGTCCATCACTGAAACTATTGAAGTCCTGTTTCAACAAGCGGTTCTTAAGATAGGCAAACAACCCTCGTCCATGTCCATAGAAGAAAAAATTGAACTGGTTAAGGAACTGGAAACTAACGGCGTTTTCCAGATCAAGGGGGGGATAGACCAAGCCGCCCTTCTCATGGGGGTTTCAAAGTACACAGTTTACAACTATCTGAAGAAAAATCGTGCGAAACAAGAACTCAACCGATTCTAAACCGCGTAATCATAGGCACAATGGAGGACAAACAGATGGCGAGTTTGAATTCACCTGCGTCGGTTTCAACAACCCAGGCCCCGGCCGCTATCGGCCCTTATTCCCAAGGGGTTGTTGCGGGAAACCTGCTTTTTATATCAGGTCAGTTGGCAATAAATCCGCAAACTGGTGCTCTTGTTGAAGAGGGAATCGAAGAGCGAGCTCACCAGTGCCTGAAAAATATTAAAGCAATCGCTGAAGCGGCTGAAACTGATTTGGCAAGAGCTGTCAAGCTTACTGTTTTTTTGACAAATATGGAAGATTTTGCACAAGTTAACAAAGTTTACGCGCAGTACTTCAACGCGACACTACCGGCCCGCGCAGCCGTTCAGGTAGCCGCCCTTCCCAAGAATGCAGATATAGAGATAGAAGCCATTATCAGTCTATAGACACTCTGGAGAAGCATCATGAATTTAGCCCAATTTCCACGTCGCCGTTACACCGAAAAAGAAACGCCCATCGAGTTTTTGCCTCGATTCACGAGTGCACTCGGCGGACCCAATGTGTACATCAAAAGAGACGACCTGCTCGGCCTTACCGGCGGTGGCAACAAGACCCGCAAACTTGAGTTTCTCGTGGCCGATGCCCTTGCTCATGATGCAGACACTCTCATCACCTGTGGTGCGGTGCAGTCCAACCACTGCCGGTTGACCTTGGCTGCAGCCGTCAAGGAGGGCCTCAAGTGTCGCCTCGTTCTGGAAGAACGTGTGCCCGGGAGCTACAACCCCGAAGCCAGCGGCAACAACTTCCTTTTCCGCCTTCTCGGAGTAGAGAAAATCGAGGTCGTTCAGGGCGGCTCGAACATGATGGCGGCCATGCAGAAAGTGGCTGAGGATTTGACTGGGGAAGGCCGCAAAGGTTACATCATTCCAGGGGGCGGCTCTAACCCAATCGGAGCTACCGGCTATGTGTCTTGTGCTCAGGAAATTCAAGGGCAGCTCTTTGAAAAAGAAATCCGCATCGATCGCCTTGTGGTCGCCTCCGGAAGCACCGGCACTCACGCCGGACTGCTCACCGGTTTCTACGGCTGCAACATGAACATCCCCATTGTTGGTATAAATGTCAGTCGCGATCCCGAAGATCAGGATCCTATGGTGTACGGTTTGGTTCAGAGAACCGCTGAATGGGTAGGAGTCAAACACGACATCCCCAGGGATGCAGTGGTCACCTTCGGCGACTACTGGCGCCCTAAATATTCCGTCCCCAACAAGCAAATGGTCGAAGCCGTAAATATGATGGCCAAAAGGGAAGGCATCCTTTTGGATCCTGTATACACCGGCAAGGCGATGGCCGGTTTTATCGACCTCAGTCGCAAAGGCTATTTCAAGAAAGGTGAAAACGTTCTTTTTGTCCATACCGGTGGATCTCCTGGACTGTACGCCTACATCAAGCCTTTACTTGGGCTTGAGGAGGTTTCGGATTGATTTTCCATTAAGAAACCATTTGTTTTGCTCAATGGCTGCGGTTTTTCGCTAAATCGATTCACTTTTGATAGCTGAATTACAATGAATGAAAAGATCGTGGGAATCATAGGTGGTATGGGACCTGAGGCAACGATTGATTTTATGCAGCGCCTGGTACGTCTCACCTCGGCGGAAGACGATATAGACCATATCCATACCATTGTGGATAACGATCCCAAAATTCCCTCACGCATCAAGGCCATCATTGAGGGAGGAGGCAAAAGCCCAGAACAGCATATGATCAAAATGGCACGAAGGCTTGAGTCTTTTGGGGCCGATATTTTACTGCTCCCCTGCAACACAGCTCATTATTATTACCCCGCGCTTCAGGACAGTGTTCATATCCCTGTCCTCAATATGATTAAACTGACTGTAAAT
>CAZSON010000387.1:0-2839 GCA_964608375.1 uncultured Desulfobacter sp.
ATCAATCGGATGGCTCGGCATCCTCATCTTCAGGGGAGCCGATCACGAAAAAACGGCGTTGGCATTCGGAGCATGTCCAAACATCTATCCCCATTTCTTCCCAATTTTGTTCGAAATCTGATGCGCCGATTTCAATCAATTCTACATCCTTTGCGTGTGTAATATCCGTACATTGGCAATATGGGCAACATACCGGGTCGGGTTTATCCATATTTATAACCTTTTTACCTATTACGTCTATCCCCCACTAATAGCTGAGAAAACCCGAAACAGATCACCATCTCTCAAGATTGTCTCCTTATTGACTTGGCGGTTGTTCACCACCAGAATAGTGGGAGAGTTTGCTAAATTCAGTATCTGCAAAATATCGGCCACACTGGTGCCTTCCGACAGTTCCCATTTATCTCCAGCCAGATTTTTTTCTAAAGCTGGGGCTTTATTGTGCAGGGTGAAGGCGATTCTTAACTCTATCTGCATTTAAAAGTTCCAGAAATCATCGATCTCTTTTTGCGGTACATCGAAAACTGCGTTTGTAGGCGGAAAAGGCTCCTTAGTCATCCAGTCAGGTATCCTGTCCGCTTCCGGTCCGATACCGGCACGGAGATTGAAGTCCCTTTCAGCTTTTAAAACGTCTTTTCCCATTTGCACGTAATCGTCTTTTGACATGTTTAAACCCAGGAGGTTGTTGACCATGGAGGTAAGGACTTCAAAAGACTCATTTAGAAAGGTGAACATACAGAGGCCGGTACAATCGAAAGCGGTCATGAGAATTTGAGCCTCCCTTCCTCTTTCGACCTGACCCTCATTGGAAAGAGGTTCATCCATGACCACACCGGCTGTGTGATCGGCACCCTGTGGATTTACGATATAGGTTATCGCCCACCCTTTGGAACTGCGAGCCGCATGGGCCGGGATGCCCTGACCCTTGCAGGTCGGAACGCGATCTATGCCTAAAATTTTTGCAGCATTAGCCGTGCCGCTTCCAACAATCCGCCCTAAATCAGTTCCCTGTGCGGCCTCCTGGACAAGTGATTCAGCCCGGGCTGCATCACCGAATTCAAAAAGACCGGCATCGTTTAAAAGGCCGATCGTGCATCCCATTTCAATTGTATCGAAGCCGTATTCATCACAAGCACGGTCCATACGGGCAATGACATCGAGATCGGTTATTCCGCAATTGGCGCCCAACATGGTGAGGGTCTCATATTCGAACCCACCGGTAACATACTGGCCTTCTTTGTCATAAAACAGAGGGGAACACTGAATAAGGCAGGTCGGCATGCAGCTGTGTCCGGCCCCGGTGTTGCCAACTCTGGCTTGGGTTATCTCCTGAAGTTTATTGGCATTGATCATATCTTTTTGTTCAAAAGAACCCGCACGATGGTTGTGTGTGGGGAGGCTTCCGCGTTCATTGTCGATATCGACAAACATGGGAGTTCCGAATTGATGAAACGGTTCGGTATAAGGTCCTTTTCGTATCGCTTCTGCGCATTCCTTGACAGCGGCCTTAAAAGCCTCTTGATTTACCGGTCTGCGCAGTTCGCCGCTAGAATCATCCACAACTACCGCCTTGAGGCCTTTGGCTCCCATCACAGCTCCCATTCCTCCGCGCGCACAGTGGCGGGAAGGCCGACCCTCTGGATCCGTAATTGCCACGGTCGAATTGATCGCCTTCATCTCTCCCGCGCGACCGGTGATGGCGATACCGATTTTATCTCCATAACGCGCGCAAAGCGCATCACATGCATCATAGTTTTTTAAACCCACGATCTCCCCGGCAGGTTCAAGGCTTGCACCGCCTGGGGTTACTTTTAACACCTTCCATTCATCTGATTTTCCTTCTACAACGATGCTATGAAATCCGCACCGGCCTAACTTGAACCCGACATTTCCTCCGGCATTTGCCTCCTTGATACCTCCTGTCATCGGACTTTTTCCGCCGACTGAAATCCTATGGGCATTGGGAGCAGCGCTTCCACCCAAAATTCCGATCGTCATAATGAATAACGCTTCAGCGGAAAGCGGATGGACTGAAGCTGAGCCGTACTCGTTCATCAAGTGAATGATCATTCCACGTCCACCCAGTGCTTTACCTTCGGGAACAGGAATCGATTCAATTTCGCCTTTCGTCATGTTGACTTTCAGAATTTTCATAATATCCTCCTTTATAGTTGAATAGTTAGGATTAAGATCCTGATTTGAAGATCTCAAAGTTGCTGATAAAAGGGGAAAACCGGTCGGTATTTCCACAAGTATAATCATAAAAGAAGGGGTGACTTCTTCTCAACAGGATATCCGGATTTAAACCATTCGTTCCATCCACCTTTGAGTGCATAGACTTTCAAATACCCATCCATTAATAGTTTCTGTGCCAGACCGGCACTAGTGCCCTCGTCAGGTCATGCTCAGTATAATACCAGTGCCTTATCTCGAGGAAATTCATTAGCCCAGGAATCAAATAGCGTCGGCCGCCGTCTGATGGCCCCTTTAATTTTATATTCGCTTTTCTGCCAGTGCTGGCTATAGCGGACATCCAGGATGATTAGGTTCGGGTTGCCGATCAGTTTCTCGAGTTTTTCCTTGCTTATTCGAATGGCATCTTGCGTAGCAAAAGCCGGACTTATAATCAACCCGGCAAAAGCAGAAATCAGCAAAACCGACAAAATCGTGCGCGAGTTGTCCTTTATCAATTTTTTTCCTCGCTTGCATAGCTGTAATAGAGGCATTTAAGTCAGTTTAAACAATTGTCTTGATGAAATCAATAAAAATGAATAAGATTTTATCGACCAGGCTTTGCTGGATGTAAATCACTCAAGTCATGAGTACATCACAACTGTTG
>CAZSON010000388.1:0-2826 GCA_964608375.1 uncultured Desulfobacter sp.
GGAAAAATGTGAGCGAGACGGGATATGTATTGCCGAATGTCCGGCTGCAATCATTGAATTTAAAGAAAAAGACGCTTTCCCCACCCTTATCGATGGCGGAGCGGAATTTTGTATCAGCTGCGGCCATTGTGTTGCGGTGTGTCCTCATGGGGCGATGTCGCATGCCGTTATGAAACCGGAAAACTGCCCACCGGTTCAGCATGAGTGGTTTTTAAAGCCGGAACAGATGGAGCATCTCCTGCGCAGCCGCAGATCGATCCGGGCATACAAGAAAGAGAAGGTGGATCGTCAGGTTCTGGTTCAGCTGATCGATGTAGCGCATTTTGCCCCTTCGGGCCACAACCTGCAACCGGTCGAGTGGCGAATCATTCACGAAAGCGAGGAGGTCCAGCACCTGACCGGATTTGTTATCGACTGGATGCAAAGCCTGATCAAATCGCAATCGGCACTGGCTTCCTCGATGCACCTGGATCGTGTTGTTGCCGCTTGGGAAGCGGGAAAAGATCGGGTGTGTCGAAGCGCACCGCATATCATAGTGGCCCATGCACATGAAAAAAATCGGGTCGCACCTGCAGCCTGCACCATTGCGCTGGCCTATTTGGAATTGGCTGCTTTATCGTTCGGCCTGGGAGCTTGCTGGGCGGGATATTTTAATGCCGCAGCAACGAATTGGCCGCCGATGCAGAAAGCATTGAGACTCCCGGAAGGTCATACCAGTTTCGGTGCTATGATGGTCGGATACCCAAAATTCAAATATCAGCGACTGCCCCTAAGAAATAAAGCAAAAATTACCTGGCACTAACCCCGTTGATTCAATTCAAAGCGCTTTATCTTAAAATGTGCAACGTCGTTCGCAAATGACTTTTTGAGAAACTGCCATCATTTGTTCCACGAAAACAGACGGGCGCCAAGTCCCAAACAGATCAACGTAATTAAAAGCAGTATGGAAAGCTCAAGGCCGACCTCCGGTAACCCGGCACCATCATTCATAATCTTTCGAATGGCGGTCAGCATATGGGTGAGGGGAAAAATTTGGGCGATCATTTTGATCCACCGCGGAGAACCCTCAATGGAAAACCATACTTCTGATAAAAACATCATCGGCCAGGTGATAAAATTTAAGATCCCGCTGGTAAATTCTTCGCTGATCCCTCTGGACGCCACCAGCAGCCCCAGAGAACTCAAACTCAAACTGCCCAAGAAAAAAAACAGAAAAAGGCTCAGATAACTCCCTTCCACATGAAACGAAAAAACCAGATCACACCCGATCCACACCACAACCAGTGAAAACATCAAAAGAAAAACCCTGGAAAGAAGCTGAGCCCCGAGGTATTCAAATGCAGTTAACGGGGTGGCTTTGAGCCGTTTGAGAACACCGTTTTTCCGGTATCGAACGACAATGTATCCAACACCCCAGAGGGCGCTGAACATCATATTCATGGCCAGTATCCCCGGAAATAACCAGTCGATATACCTTATTTCTCTTCCTTGAATTTCTTTTTTTTCCGCAATCGATTGGTCATTGACCGGAAGGAGGCTGGCTTTGAAGACCTTTTCAATAATGTACCCTTTGGGCGATGAATTGATGATCCAGTATTGATGCGAGGGCGACCCGATTTTTAAAAGAAAATCGATTTTATGGTGCTTTAGTTTTTCCAATCCCTCATCCAATGTTTTGAACCCGACAAATTCCATGTGACGCGTTTTTTGAAACTGTTTCGGAATATCCAAATGTTGAACCTGGACTATTCTTGATGGATGGGGGAATAGACCTATTTTATATTCGCTATATCCTTTACCGCCAAAAATGACCCCAAAGCCTCCCACAATCAAAAAAGGGAAGAGAAAATTCCAGCCAAAGGCGGCTCGATCCCTGAAAAACTCACGGTTTCTGGCTTTAAATATGGCCCAAAGTCTCTTGAAATTCATCTCTAGGATCGAAGCTGCCGGCCGGTCAGGTTGAGGAAAACATTTTCCAGGTTGGGTGATTTAATGATCATACCGGTTAATTCAACACCATGTGACAGCAATTCTTTTATGCAAGCGTTAATGTTGTCCGGTTCTATTTCAATGTGGCTTTGAACCTCCCTATGTTCCATAAAGACCAGGCCGACCCGGTTTTTAAAGTTTTCTTTGGGAAGGCTGACCGTCTCGCCCTTACAATGTTGTGCTATCAGCTGATCCGGTGTACCCCGTGCAATAATTTTCCCGTGATCCATGATTGCTACCTCGTCACAAAGATACTCTGCTTCTTCCATGTAGTGGGTGGTCAATATTATGGTTTTCCCCTGAATTTTTATTTTCTCGATAATATCCCATAAATTCCGCCGCGCCTGGGGATCGAGTCCGGTCGATGGTTCGTCCAAAAACATCAGCTCCGGTTTATTGAGCAAGGCGAGGGAGAGCATCAAACGTTGTCTCTGACCGCCGGATATTTTATCGTTATACTGATTTTGAATTTCTGTTAAATGGCACATATCCATCAGTTGTTCAACATCGAGCGTTTCTTGATAAAGGTTCCGGAACGTCTCCAGGGTTTCACGCACCGTCAGATATGAAAGGAGCGATGTTTGTTGAAATTGGATCCCAATCTCCTCGCGAAAAGACGAGGATCGCGATTTTCCCTTGTAAAAAATCTCGCCTGAGGTGGCGGGAATAATGTCTTCGATGACTTCGATCAATGTCGTTTTCCCTGCACCATTCGGACCCAAAAGTCCAAAACAGGTTCCCTTTGGAATTGAAAAGCTAACACCATTGACCGCGGCCATCTCTTTAAATCTTTTTATAATATGATTGACTTCAAGCAGTGCAGACATGATGATGACT
>CAZSON010000389.1:0-2823 GCA_964608375.1 uncultured Desulfobacter sp.
CATTGGTGATGGCGGCCATTGCCGGATTAAGAGCCGGCTCTCCAATGCCCTTGGCCCCGTAAGGTCCGTTAGGTTCAATCGGTTCAACCAGTATCGGCGTTATGTCGGGCACATCCAGAGCACTGGGAACAATGTAATCAAGAAAATCAGGGTTGATTAACTTACCGTCCTTATAAACCATATCTTCCATCAGTGTCCAGCCGAGCCCCTGGGCTATACCTCCATGGATCTGTCCTTCGGTTGCCATCGGGTTAATGGCCCGGCCGACATCGTGAGCGGCGATAAAATTAGTAACGGTAATCTGACCGGTGTGGGGGTCAACTTCTACTTCTGCAATCTGACAGGCAAACAGATAGGCCGGAGAAATATTACCGTACTTGGTTTCGGGATCAGGCAACACCGTCGGTGGTTTGTAAAATCCGGTTCCAACCACCGGTGCCCCATGACGGGCAAATGTAGCTTGGGCAGCTACCTCTCTAAACCACAAACTCTTTTCCCGAGAACCGACGACAAAAAACTTACCCTGATGGCATTCAATGTCTTCCACTCTGGCTTCAAGTATTTCCGCAGCGACTTCTGCCAGTTGCCTGTAAGCATCTTTGGCGGCTGCCAGTACGCCATTACCGCCCATCAATGTTCCTCGGGTAGCGAAACTTCCCAGACCGAAAGGAGATATGTCTGTATCGACATCGGCCACATGAACCATCTTTAAAGGAATCCCCAGAAGTTCGGCCGCTATTTGGGCGAAAGTGGTTTTCTGGCCCTGGCCCATATCTGATTCGCCGTGATATACCGTCACCCGTCCGTCCCTTCCAACTCGAACGATGCCTGCGCCACCGTCAAACTCACGGGCAAAGGGGCGGTTGCCGGAGACATGGTTGCAGCAGGATAGTCCAATTCCTTTGAGGGGTTCTTTTTGTTGGTGTTTCTCTTTCCAGTTTGCCTTCGTGGTAGCCTTCAGAACACAGTCTTTCAAGCCTGAGCTGTTTATTTTCCAGCCGTGAATGCTGGTCTCATTTGGTCCGATACCATTTTTCAGCCGTAGCTCAGCCGGGTCCATCTTCAGCTGGTCGGCGATCATGTCTAAAGCCGATTCAAGCACAAAGGTCATCTGAGAGTTACCAAAACCGCGGAAACAGGCAGTGGGTACCGTATTCGTATAAACGGTATACCCTTTTGAACGCACATGCTGAAAGCGATACAGTGAATCGACCCGGTAGCAGGCCGTAGCCACAATCACCATGGAGTAAACCAACCGGGCGCCGGCGGTTCCCACAACCTGTACCTCTTTGCCCGTTAAGATGCCCTCTTTCGTCGCGCCCAGTTTGATGTCTATGTACATCGGTACGCGCGGATTGCCGGCAATAAAATCATCATGCCGGGTGTTGACTAATTTCACCGGTCTTTTCGCATTTTGGGCAAGGATGGCGGCAACAAGGTGGATGTTGTTTTCCATCTTTGCTCCGAAGGCCCCGCCGTAGTCGGGAACGATGACCCGGATATTATCCGCTGAGATACCCAGGGCCTTGGCGTAGGTCATTCGCATCATGTTTGGAATCTGGGTTCCGGTCCACATCGTTATCCTTCCGGACAGATCAATGTCCGCAAGTGTAGCCATCGGTTCCATATAGGCCTGGTATACCTGGTTGGTATAATAGCGATCTTCATATATGAGGTATGAATCGTCAAAGGCTCGGTCGACATCCCCGACCTCGAGTTGGAACTCAGCCGCCACATTTTTCGGCTTGTCATCATGGACCAACGGTGCTCCCGGTTGCATGGCTTCCAGAGGATCCGTTACATAAGGAAGCTCCTCATACTCGACATCGATCAGATCCAGGGCTTCTTCAGCTGTATCCTCATCTATCGCTGCAACCGCAGCAACTTCATCTCCGCAAAATCGGGCTTTATCATCAGCAAAGATAGTCCAGTCTTCTGAGCGCGGGCCGTACTTGATCCCCGGTGTATCAGCATAGGAAACGACGGTTTTGACACCTGCCAGAGCTCCAGCCCTTGATGAATCAATGTTCTCTATTCTTGCGTGGGGGTATGGGCTACGCAACGTTCGGCCATATAACATTCCTGGTAAAACCAAATCTGTGACAAACTTTGTTTTGCCCATGGCTTTGGTCATACCATCTATTTGAGGATAGGATTTGCCAACAATACTTAATTCACTCATTTGATTCTACCTTTTTTCTTCCTGAATGTCAGAATTTGATTGGGTACAAGCTCGAATTGCCGAAATGATATGGTTGTACCCGGTGCACCGGCACAAATTACCGGCAATCGCCAATTTAATTTCGGTTTCGTCGGGGTCCGGGTTGCTGTCGAGCAATGCTTTGGCAGTATTGATCATTCCCGGCGTGCAGAACCCGCATTGAACCGCTCCTTTTGCCACAAATGCAAGCTGGAGAGGATGTGGTTTTTCTCCTGCGATGCCCTCTATCGTCGTAATTTTAGCTCGGTCCGCTTGCACTGCCAATAACAAACAGGAATGAATCGGTCTGCCATCCAACAGTACTGTACAGACACCACACTTGCCCATACCACACCCCTTTTTCGTACCGGTGAGACCTATATCCTCTCTGAGAACATCCAAGAGAACTCGATTGGGTTTGACTTCCAAGCGATGTTCTTCCCCATTGACGATGATATTGATAGGAACGCGCATTTTTATTTTCCTCCCTTGTTTTTGAGAGTGTTTAGGACTTTTTCAGCACATTGATGAAAAAAAGCGCTCACAATGGTACGTCGGTACGAAGCCGTGGCACGAACGTCGTCGATCGGATTGGCAGCTTTAGCTACAATTTTGGCGCAATC
>CAZSON010000390.1:0-2822 GCA_964608375.1 uncultured Desulfobacter sp.
GGGTGAATGAACGAGACGCTATCAGCAAATCATTATATAACACACTTCTTTTCATCAATTCCAACCCGTTTCTGGATTCAACCAAAGATGACATCCAAAAAAGGTCGACTGATACGCTTCAAAGCCCACGAGAATGAAACATTGAAAATGAAATGGGAAAAACAGATGCTCCAGGTGAATGCCCGAATCTTCAAAATTATGATTTGCTCTATCATAATTGCCCTGAGTGGATTCACCGGTTATGGGCTTTCACGGGCAATTGATCCTGGCTACCTTGTGGAAGCCTATTTTTAGAACCACACTCGGGCAGTCAGATTGCCGAAGCCCAATATCCCAACATTTCATCTTATTTACAGAAAAACGTCTTCTTGACAATACGATCTTCATCCGCTATCTGAATCTTGGTCGTCTGAAATCGGCTGAGGCTTGCTTCAAACTCCCTGAAAAAGATAAAAACTAATGAATGTGAAAGAAACAATAAAAAAAAGGCGGGCATATAGGGGCTTTGTCCCTGTTGAAATAGATAAAGAGAAAATGAGAAATTTAGCCCAAAGTGCATCGCTGGCACCTTCATGCTTTAACAAGCAACACTGGCGTTTTTTTTTCTCTCTTCCTTTGAAATGATCAGATAATCATACGGAGCTTCAGCACTGTGTTGGGTATTTTCTGCATCAGTCATAATCGCGATTGCACATGTGCCACTTTCTACTGCAATTATGGTCGCATTTTTGGATAACCCGCGATCTCTTACATTTTTCTTAATGTATCAATTCGAAGCAAATTATGAAAAAACGTTTTCCCAAAGTGCACCTTAATCCAAATATTGAAGGCCTGGGCATATCGGCTACAGTGGCCATCAACGACAGATCGAATAAACTCAGGGCGGAAGGAAGAGACATCCTTAAACTGGGTCTTGGTGAGTCTCCTTTTCCGGTACCCGATCCAGTAGTTGAAGCTTTGAAAGCAGCGGCTCATGAAAAGAGTTATTTACCGGTGAAAGGGCTTCAGGAGTTACGTGAAGCGGTGGCTGAGCATCATGTCCGTACATTTGAGATTGACCGAAAAGCTGAAGATGTCATTATCGGTCCGGGATCAAAGGAATTGATGTTTTTGCTGCAATTGGTATACTATGGCGACCTGATCATCCCCTCGCCGTCATGGGTGTCTTATGCGCCGCAGGCAAAGATAATCGGTCGGGATATCCATTGGATCGATACGCGCTATGAAAACAATTGGTTAATACAGGCTGAGGAGCTGGAACAAATTTGTTTCAAAGATCCCGAGAAAGCGCGCTTAGTGATCATTAATTATCCTTCCAATCCTACAGGACGTACGTACTCCATTGATCAGTTAAAGGATCTTGCTGAAGTGGCACGGAAGCATCGCGTTGTGCTCCTCTCGGATGAAATTTATGCAAAGCTGCATCATGATGGTAAACATAAAAGTATTGTTAAGTTATATCCTGAAGGAACTATTTTCAGCGGAGGGTTGAGCAAATGGTGCGGCGCCGGAGGATGGCGCCTTGGTTTGTTTGTCTTTCCGGAAGGACTGAGATGGTTGCTGAACGCAATGGCGTCGGTGGGCAGTGAAACCTTTACGTCAACCAGCAGCCCGATCCAGCATGCTGCTGTGGCGGCATTTCATTATAATGATGATATTGAAAAGTATCTCATCAATGAGCGAAGGATATTGAAAGCCCTTGGTGCAGCACTTAGTGAAAAACTCCAACAAGCCGGTGCCAGAGTAAAGTGCCCGGAAGGCGCTTTCTATTTATTCCCAGATTTTTCTGATTATTCCGATAAATTTAGGAAAAACAACATCCGAAACAGTAAAGAGATGTGTGAGAAATTATTAGATGAAACCGGTGTTGCCATCCTGCCAGGAAGTGATTTTGGACGTCCTGAAAATGAATTTACCGCGCGTCTGGCATATGTCGATTTTAACGGGAGGGAAGCACTGGAAGGAGTAAAAAAAGTGCCGAGCAATCAAAATCCTGGACAGGAATATCTTGAGAAATATTGTGGCAGAATGCTGAAAGCAACAGACAGAATCTGTGATTGGTTAAATAATATAAACTAACTTTGGGCAGGCAGTCTTGCGGTGCCTACCCCTTTCAATCCAATACAATATACCGACGCTCTTACCGAAATCCACGAAATGAAGAATAGTTCTACCAGTGCGCAGTTCTGAAACGCTATGTTTAAATCTGGATTTTAACCGGTAAAGAAATCGCTTGAATCGGACTATTCGGGACTAGAGGCCCAGCTCAACGCCGGTTTCATCGCTTCGCCGCCGCAATTCCAAAAGCATTGTGTTGCATCGTCGAATATCTCTCACCTGATCCAGCGGTAAAGGGTTTCCAGACCGCTCTAAAACCATTTGGTTTTTTATCTCGTATACCTCATATATATTTTCATAAGAGCTTGACATATACTACTTTGTGGTATAAATTAAAAGAACCGTTTAGAATTTGTTTACATATTTCCGGCATATCGTGTAAGCACGAATGAGGAAAAGGAGGTGGTACTCATGGCAGAGGAAAAAAATAAAGTTTCTCCGGATGTATGTTCGTACGTTGATGAAGAACATGATAATTTGACTATTGAAATTGCAATTCCCGGAGTAAAAAAAGAGGATATTAAACTGAAAATGCATGATGACAGTTTCAATCTTTCTGCTCCAAGAGAAGATTACGAATATGTTGTAGCATCAGCCTTTTGCTGCCCTGTCAAGGCATCGGAAGCTAAATCAACCTACGAGGATGGTCTGTTGAAGGTTGAGGTGCCGTTCAAAGATACAATGGAAGATGCCGTTGAGGTGCC
>CAZSON010000391.1:0-2812 GCA_964608375.1 uncultured Desulfobacter sp.
CGCCATGGTTAGACATTACAAGCAGGATAAGGATTTCATCTATACGGTCGACCTGCGACATCTCGATCAATATCGTTCCATGAAATTAGATCTTGAATACGGGAAAAGGAAATAAAATTCAGTGAAGAAAGGAGGATGGCATGGAAAAAGAATTCCAACCCCTAAATAATAGTGGAAAACAGGTTTATGAGCCCCCGGATCAAAAAGCCGGAGGGCAGATCTTTGATTCCGTTATTATTCTAATAATGATTTATTGTGTTCTGCTTTTACCATTGGTATTCGGAATGACAGCAGGAAATACCGTAACCAACAAACCCGAAACGATAACGTGGGAGACCCTGGGGCAAAACAAAATCATGCAGGCTCAATGGGAGCGTCTCGGCATGTCGGCCGAAGATGCATCAGAGTATATCACCACCCGTTTCGTGTACGAAATCAAGCCCGGCTCACTGATTTTCACGATTTTTGTCATTGTTGGCTACTTTTTTATTGTGATTCGCTTTTCGAAAAAAGAATATCAGGATGTAATTAACGAAAAATTCAGTTAATATCATCACGGAGGAGTAAGATTATGAATATATTTCAGGTACTTGGCATATTATGCTGGATTGCATCAGCTATCTTGATCATCTGGATGGTCGCTGACTTTTTCAAAACCAACACCGGATATGATGAGCATTATCTCCTGAGCTCGTTGGAAGGTCATGATGAAATAGCAGAGCAGGAAAGAAAACATCAGGCGGTTAGAGAAAACAATAAAAAAGCTTAATTAGGCTTTATATCGAATTTCAATTAGAACCGACCAATAAGAAAGGAATTCATTATGGCTGACCAAATTACAACTTCACCGGAAGAGAAAAAAGAGGAACGAATTTCATTGCTCACCGTTTTAGGGCCTGCACATGTTTGGGCGCTGGGCGTAGGAATCGTTCTGGTTGGTGAGTATATGGGCTATAATTTCAGCGTCGGCAAAGGGGGGGCCCTCGGATCACTTATATCGTGCTGGTTTATCGGCCTTCTTTATACGTGCGTTGCCATGGTCGACTCGGAAGTTTCTGCAACCGTGGCTTCTGCGGGCGGCCAGTATTCTCAGGCCAAGCATATTGTCGGACCTCTTATGGCATTTAACGTGGGCCTTTATCTTGTTTTTGCTTACACCATGCTCGAAGCTGCCGACGCTCTTGTGGTGGGCGACCTGATGGTGGAAGCCGCCGCTGATTTCGGCATCACCGGTCTTGACCCGAAACCATTTGTTGTGTTCACTATAGCCATTTTGGCCTGGCTCAATTACCGCGGTGTGTTTATGACCCTTACCGTGAACTTCATTATAACAGCGATTGCCTTTGTTGCGATTTTTGTCCTGTTTTTTGCAATTCAGGGATGGACCCCGGGTGTATCGGTTCATCAGAAAGAGCTGCTTACCAAGCTGCCGTATGGCTGGCTTGGCGTTGTGGCGGCGTTCCAATTTGCAATATGGTATTACCTCGGCATCGAAGGAACCTGCCAGGCGGCGGAAGAGGTACGCTCGGTTTCGCGGGCGCTGCCGCTCGGCACCATTACCGGTATGATGACCCTTCTGATTGCGGCGACCATTACCTGGTATATTACCGCCGGACTGATCCCCTGGGAATTTCTCGGAGTCAGCCTCATACCGCAATGGGATGCGGCCCGGGCGTTCGGAAATCCGGTTGTCAAATTCGTCATGTTTATCGGAACCCTGTTTTCCGCTGTTGCTTCGGCAAACGGGACGATCAGTGATGCTGCGCGGGCATGGTTTGCCATGAGCCGGGATCGGTACCTGCCGACCTGGTTCGGTGCAGTTCATCCCAAGTACCGGACCCCATATCGGTCCATTTTGTTTCTGATACCGGTGGCAATTTCCTTCGGCTTTACAGGACTTTTGGATCAGGTAATCACTTTTTCTATCCTTTCAGGACTGCTCGGATATACCTTCATGCCGATCAATATGTTTAAATTCAGGCGACAATGGCCACTTGGGTCTATTCGACGCGGATATGTCCATCCGTTTCATCCTTTTCCGGCTGTAACGCTCTTTTTGTTATGCTGCGTCACCTATTTCGCAACATATCTCGGATACGGTGTTCAGTTGCTGGCTATGATGACATTTTATATTGCAGCATCCCTCTGGTTTCACTTTCACCGCTATAAATTTGTAAAGCGCGGGGATCAGTTCCAGATGTCATGGCCGAGACCGGTGGGATTCTAAAAAGGAGGTGATAAGATATGTTGACGAACATTAATATGCTACTTTGTCCAACGGACGGATCAAAAGCCGCCATGCGCGGCGTGGAGTATGCCATTAGCTTGGCCAAGACCTTAGAAAACATGCAACTGACCTTTCTGCTGGTCACAACCCTCAGCGAAGAGGGCGCAGACATTACCGAGGCCCGTTACCTGGGCCGCACTATCATAGAGGCCGCTGAAATCCAGGATCATATTGAACTGGATGCTGCCTGCAAAAAGGCCAAGGCCGAAGGTATAACCAAGCTTCAATGTATAAAAATACACTCGCGGGGTAACACGGCCGCTGCCATCGTCGATTTTGCTGAAAAAGAAGGCTTCCAAAACATTGTGATGGGCTCTACCGGCAGGACCGGAGTCGCGCGCCTCCTTTTGGGCTCAGTTGCATCAGAGGTCGTTGCAAAAGCCCATTGTCCTGTTACTGTTGTACGCTGATTTTAAATCGGGTGAAATAACCGGGATTCGATCTATCGTTGAGTGCATGATCGAGTCTCGGCACACACCCTATTCGTGAAGTCCGGCCTGTTCTTACACCTTGATCTCATCTGAT